>NZ_JBHIRE010000003.1:69866-77059 GCF_042196885.1 Bartonella sp. AA86SXKL
GGATACTGCCTTTATGAGGGTTTGGCGGTATCCGTTGAGGGGAAGGATGCACTCTTTTGAGGGCTAGAGTGCATCCTCTCATGGATTGGATACTGCCTTTATGAGGGTTTGGCGGTATCCGTTGAGGGGAAGGATGCACTCTTTTGAGGGGTTGAGTGCATCCTCTTATAGATTGGATACTGCCTTTATGAGGGTTTGGCGGTATCCGTTGAGGGGAAGGATGCACTCTTTTGAGGGGTTGAGTGCATCCTCTTATAGATTGGATACTGCCTCATGAGGGTTGAGGCGGTCTCCGTTGAGGGGAAGGATGCACTCTTTTGAGGGGTTGAGTGCATCCTCTTATAGATTGGATACTGCCTCATGAGGGTTGAGGCGGTCTCCGTTGAGGGGAAGGATGCACTCTTTTGAGGGGTTGAGTGCATCCTCTTATAGATTGGATACTGCCTTTATGAGGGTTTGGCGGTATCCGTTGAGGGGAAGGATGCACTCTTTTGAGGGCTAGAGTGCATCCTTTCCATGGATTGAATGCACTCTTTGGAGGCTAAAGTGCATCCATAGGGAAAGGCATATTCCATAAGAAACAGAGATAACCAAAAGATTTGTTTTTATATTTTTATTGATAGGTTGCTGTATTTGCGAGGGCTATTCATTCTTTATTCTCAATATTTAAGATGATTATGTGATAAGGGTTGTTCGTCAATACAATCGTAAAAGACGCTGAGTATTTTTATAAAAATTGAGATATTTTTGTGCCTTTTTCTTGTTTTTTTTGTGTTTACACAAGATATGCACGGCTTTTCAACAGTTTGTTTTTTTAGCTTTGCTAATGGCGATGGCGTTGGCTAAACACTTCAATCGTTTTAACTGCTTCAACACCGCCTTAAAAAAACAGTGCTTTATAATATGACAAAATAAGCTGTATAACTTTTGATTCTTACGCGATGCTAGAAAAAGGGGAATGTTAGGAGAGATGTTGTCTATATTCTTAGTTTATCTCTTAAGGTAGGAAGATTAACATATTTTCCGGATCTATTTTTATTCGGTTTGACGGTTAAAGAGCAATATCTGAATGGAATCACACTTGTCTCATGTTTTTATTCTCACGCTTTAGATTTTTTCTTATAGGGATTTTGTTTTTTAATGGGAGGTTACGCGACTCACGTAAAACAGAATGTTCTAAATAGAATATATTTGTGTTGCACACTTACCTACTTGTTTAAAAACATTATATTATCTTATCATCACAATTATATTGGTGATTGGGGATATTGGTAAATCTGATAATGGAGAAATCTCTTGCGAAGTGGATAAGTCCTTCTTTAAATTCTCATAAGGAAAAGCCAGTATACTATTATACTATTCGCGTCTCATATGATGACAGCCTTTGGCTCTTGAGCGTGTTCATAAGAGGCATTTTGATTCTTTATCTTTGAAATCTTTGAAGTGCGTTATTTCATATGTTTCTCATGTTTGTAATGTGGAAAAGACAAGGTGTTGATTGATGCAACATGAAATAAATTTAAAATGAGAGAATCCCTATGATATCTGCGTCTCTTAATTTTATATGGATAACGGGATATGATTATAAATCAATATGTTGTCGTGATACATCAACCTGTTGGGGGGCGATAAAGAAAGTTATCCAATAGTTAAGTCATTCTGTTATGCCGTAAAACACGGTCATTTGAGGTTTGGTGATATGAAGCAAGCTTCCTTGGATATGTTTTAAGTGTTTTTTTAAGGGCGTGGTGAATTTTTGAGACAGAGCAAGCTTCTGTTGCGCCTTGAGTTTAGCGGAAAACCCTGAATAGAAGCCAAGAGGGAATGGCAAACCAAGAGGGAAGTGTATCCAAGCTGTTTGTAAATCAGATTGAGTTAAGAATCTTTGTTCTTTAAGAATGGAACGCAAGTCAATTTGACAAAAGAATGATCTATTTTGCGGGTAAACCTTATGGAGGAATATCACAAAGCTCATAAGGAAGTGATTTAAGACAATACAGTTATAAAAAAGTACAGTCATAAAAAAAGTCCTCCGTCGCAATCAGAGGACCAAAAAGCAGGAGAATTTTAACATTGACTCGCAGGACGTGTCAAAAAAGAATAAATTCAAAAGGCCGTACTAATACAAAAAAATCATACTTAAATAACCTACCACATTATAATTAGCAGAGAATTGAAAAAATAGCAATATAAAAAATACTTTTTACAAAAAAATTTTGTCATTTTGCATTAAAACTTAATACTTTTTTCAATTGAATATTTATTTTAAGACTGGATATTAATTAAACTATATTTAAAAATATTATGATGCATGCATGCATCTTGATAATATTCTTCAATCAAAAACGAATTAAGAGCCCCTCATGATTATAGGATTGATATGGGGGAAGGCTTTTTGTTTTTAAGAGTGTAGGGTGTATCTTAAGTATGTGAGGGGGGTGAAGTATTGTCCTTTTGGGTGGGGGGGCAAGGTAATGGAAATGGGGGCGAGAACTGCTCAATGCTTGAGCCCGTGTGTGTGGGAAGGGCTTTAGAGGGGGCGGGGCAACATGGGAGGCCGCTTAAAATGGCGAGGAGGGGATTATTCAAAATGTTTATGGTTTGCATATCCCCAATGAAATGCGAGCAAGTCTAAACAATCTCGTAAATGATCGGCAAGAGAGTTTTGTTTGCGTTTTGAAGAACTTAATTCTTTTATCGCTTGTCCATAGCCGATAACGCGTTCAAGCAGTGAATAGCCAAGAATACCCAGTTGAACTTTGATTGTTCTTAAATGATTGGATGCTTCTATTTGACGTTCAATAGGGTGTGTGTACCCTTGGCTACAGGAAACCTTTTCACGGGTGTAGTCAAGGCTCATGTGGAGATCGGCTTGGCTTTGACGCCAGTAAAAATAAAAACGTTCTGCTGCTTTATATTGGGCTTTGCTGAGATGTCCTTTCGCATATAAAAGGGCAATGGGATGGCTTTGTGCATTGGCAATGGCATTGATGGTGCGCGGATTGCTGGAACTTTCTCGATGATTGGGTTTAAAATAAGGATTACTTGTTTCAACAGGGATTTCTTGCGTCTTTAAATGACCAATGTGCTTTCCTTGATCTTGATGTTCAAGCGGGCAGGTTTGCGTATTTTTTTTCTGCTTATGGGTCATAGCATCTCCTTAAAAATTTTAATTTTGCTTCTCGTTTTTAAAAAATGTTGCTTGCTCTAGGCAAAAGAGAGGGATGAGAGGAAGACATGTGTTGGAGTGTGCCGTGTGGGTATGCGCTCTTTGGGGGTGACTTGGACTGTTGCGCTTGTGTGTGGGAGCCCCATGGATTTGGCTCTTGAAAAGAGAGGTGTTTTGTCGCATGGTGGATTTTCCTTGAATGGCTTGATGGGGGAGGTGAGTGATGGCGCGCGGGCTTTTGTCTCTGAAGGGATTGGTGTTTAGCTGTATTGTGGCCTATGTCTCTGTGGCTGTTTATGTGGAAATGAAGGCGTTGGGGATGACGTGGGGCGTATTTTTACGAGCTGTGGCGTTTTATGGCATTCCCGGTATTTTCCTTATGTTGGGTTATGAAGTAATGCAGCGGCGTGGTGTAACGAAGGGTTTGTTCCTCAAGATGGTGTTGTTGAGCTTCATTTTGGCTGCTGTCTCTGATTTTGTTTATAAGCAAGCTGAGCATTTTGGTTTGGCTCAGGTGTGGTTTTCAAACAAGTGGGTGTTTTATGTCCTTTTGGGCTTTGTCCTTGCTCTTATTTATAGAGGGGCAAGGCGTCTTGGGTTTAGGATTTCATTCTTTGAAAAGGATTGATCTTTTGCTGCATTTTTGGCATGGTCTCTGATTTTTATTGATGAAGGAGCGGGGCGTATGGTGGTTGCGCGGGACATGTTTTTGAAGGGGCTGGCATTTTTCTGCGTTGTTGGCATGGTCCTTGGTTTTGCTTATGAAGATGCGGGGCGACCGGTTATGACGTGGGAGGTGTTTTGGCAGGGGGTGGAGATTTCTTGCATTGCTGGAGCGACCCTTTGTTTTATTGTTGTGGGAGCAAACAGTAGAACTGTATCGTGGGGCGTGTTTTTCAAGGCTGTGGTGTTTTGCACCATTGCTGTAGTGGTTCTTGGCTTTGCTTATAAGGGAGCGAAGCATTTTGATATATCATGGGAATTTTTAGTGATAGGAGCGGTGTTTGTTGTATTGCTGGAGCTGTCCTTGGTTTTGCTTATGAGGGTGCGGGGTAAATGGATATCGCGTGGGGTATTTTTATTGAAGTTTCTGGTGTTGGGTGGCGTTGTTGGAGCTGTTGTTGGATTGGCGTATAACGGAGCCAAGCATATGGGGGCACTGGTTTGTGATCTCGAACAATGGGGTGTTTGTGAGCAGTGTTGGATTTGTTCCTTTTTTGTTTTGGAGGGGGTACGGTGAGTGCGTGTACTGTTGGGATGGTGCTTAAAAAAATGAGCATTTTTCTTTTCCACGGGCATGGTCTTTGATGTTCTTTCTGTGAGGGGTATTTGATGTCGAACGATGTGATGTTTTGGCTGTTGTTGGGGTTTTTCTGCTTTTTTGCTCTAGCTTTGGTTTTTCTTGATAAGATTGCCAAGCGTCGCTCTGTTACAGGGTGGATGTTTTGGAGATGGGTGGTGCTTTATGGCGTTGTTGCCACCTACCCTGGTTTTATTTATGTGGGCGTGGGCAGGCGCACTGTTGACGGGGAGTTGCTCTTGAAGGGGGCGGTGTTTTCTTGCATTTTTGCAACTGTCCTTGGTTTGGTGCATCTGGGTGTCAAGAGTATGCCTGTTGCGGGGCAAATGTTCTTAAAGGCGGTCATATTTTGTTGCATGATGGGCTTTATCCTGTGGTTTGCTGCTGTGGGCGTCAGGGATATGGATAGCATAAGGGCGGTATTCTTAAAGGGATTGCTCTTGACTGTATTGTTGAAAGTGCTCTTGGGGTTCTTTATACGCGAGCAAGGTGATACGGTGTTACAGAGGTTGTTGCGTGCTTTGAATTTTGTGCTGTTTTGCTGCATTTTGGCACTAATCCTTTTTTTTACCCGTCTGGGAGCAGAGAATCTAGGGTTGAGCTGGCTTTGGTTCTCGAATGATGGGATGTTTTCCTTTATTGTTGGATTTCTTTTTCCTTTGATTTATCAGGGTGTAAGGCGTGCGCGTGTTCTATGGGCTTGGTTCTTAAAGTAGGGGGTGTTTTTTTGTCTTATGGGTGTGATCTTTAATGGGCTTGCTGTGAGGGGTATTTGATGTCGAACGATTTGTTTTTTTTTGCTGTTATTGGTGTTTTCCTACCTTTTTATTGTTGTCGTTATTGGTACTTATAAAGTTTCCAAGCGCTTCGATATTCCGTGGTGGCGGGCGGCGTTTTATTGTATTTTTGGTGTTTCCCTCTTTTTGAAGGAAGTGCTGTTTTATTGCATTTTAGGAGTCGTTCTTTTTTTAGCTCTTAAGGGGATGGAGAGTATGGACATACCATGGGGACTCCTGTCCTTGATGGAGATCGTGTTTGCAGCACTGTTGGAGTGGTTTTTGATTTTGCATATGAGGGGGCGGCGAGATGGGGTGGTGACGCGTTGTTTGTGGTTATTGAAGGGGGTGGTGTTTTGCGCCGTTGTTGGAGCGACCTTTTTTTGTTTCCGTCTGGGAGCAGAGAATCTAGGGTTGAGCTGGCTTTGGTTTGCGAAGGATTGGGTGTTTTTCATCATTTGTGGATTTATCCTTCCTGTTGTTTCTGTGGGAGCAAGGCGTGCGCGTTTGAAGGCGGAGGCGTTTTTAAAGAGAGTGGGGTTTATGGGGTATTACAGATAACGTCGAGGGAATGATTGTTCAAAAGAACAGCGATAGCGGTAGGTTTGGGGATCAAACCAAAGCCCTATTTTGCCTTCAAAATCACCAGAACGTTGTTTGGCAATATTCATAATGACGCCAGGGCGTTTGGCTAAATCTGCTTTTTCTTGTGCGAGAGAAGCGGCAAAGATTTTGTCTTCTAACGGTCGATTGCGCCAAATGGTGATAATGTTAAAGGCATTGGCACCAATTTCTGAGGCGCCTTTAATGTCTTCTGTGCTGGGGATATCTTTATCCAGACCGCCTTTTCGGGCATGGGCTACAAGGTGAATATGTACATTGTTTAAAACAGCCCAATCAACCATTTTATAAACGGCTTGTTCTTGTCTTGCATAATCATCAGAGGCAATGCCAAGCCGCATCAAACTGTCGATGATAAATTGATCGCAGCCATAGCGCGCACGGCAATAGTCAAAGACTTCAAGCAAGGTATCTACGCTCGATTTGCCAACATGCTCATAAAGAATAAGCCCTTCGTCTAAAAAATGAAGAATCCGTTCAATTGTCTCTTTTGTAGGCTGTTCTAAGCCGCCCGTTTGTTTGGTTAAACGGCGAAGTGATTGTTCTCCTTTCATTTCTAGAGACGCTAAGCAAAGGCGACTCTTTTGTGCAATCCAATGGGGAATACAGTCTGATAATAATTGGCTTTTACCTGCACCACTCGCACCACTCCAGAGCGTTAATTCTGCTGGGCGGAAATGCAATTTGTCCTTCAGTTTAGGATAGGGAACCGTATAACCAAGATGTTTTTCAGGCTCTGGCCAAAAAAGCCCAATCACTTGATCTTTATAGTCTGAGGCGCGCCGTAAACCTTCTGGTGCAAAGCTTTGTGCTGAGGAAAAGGCGGCTTTTATGGTGGCTTTATCAATCCCTGCGGTTAAACAGTCATTGGCATCTTTAAGGGGTAAACGGACACGGTAGCAACGGTGGCGTCCAAGCCTGCTGGCAATCTCACGGGCTGCTTCTTCTCCGGGCTTGTCCATATCGGTGGCTAAAAAAATCGTTTCAAAAGATTCTAAATGATCAAATTCATTTTCAATCCAGTTGTGTTTGCCTCCACTACCTCCTCCAAAGGGAACAGAGACCGCCGGATATCCATAGGCGGCTAAGGAAAGTGCATCAATTTCTCCTTCAGTGATAACAATGATACGGTTTGTTGAAGAAAAAATGGGGAATGGCGCCTGTTGGAGCGCATGCGTGGGTGCCTGTTGGTGTGTGTGTGTGGAGGTGGGGTTGGTTGTGGCGGTGTTTTGGGGCGCCTGTGTGGAGGTGGGGTTGGTTGAGGGGGTGTTTTGGGATGCCTGTGTAGAGGCGGGGTTGGTTGAGGGGGTGTTTTGGGATGCCTGTG
>NZ_JBHIRE010000003.1:77159-151025 GCF_042196885.1 Bartonella sp. AA86SXKL
GGGGTTGGTTGAGGGGGTGTTTTGGGATGCCTGTGTAGAGGCGGGGTTGGTTGAGGGGGTGTTTTGGGATGCCTGTGTAGAGGCGGGGTTGGTTGAGGGGGTGTTTTGGGATGCCTGTGTAGAGGTGGGGTTGGTTGAGGGTCCCTGCTGCTGAGGTGTGTGTTGGAATGCTTGCTGAGGTGCGTGCTGGGTTGCTTGTTGGGGCGTGTGCGTGGCGGGGTGGTTTGTGGGGTAAAGGGCTTGCCAACCAAATAAAATCGGTTCACATTGGGAGGCTGTTGGTTTGGTTTTTGCTCCTGCTTGTGCGAGCCGTTCTTTGACTAAAGCAAGGGTGCCGTCGGGTTTATAAAAGGGAAAAATGATTTTTTCACCATCTTCTCCTATGCGGTAACGCTTTATAATCTCTAAAGGAATGTGGCGTTTTTCGTGGAGATAGTTTTTTACAAGATTCTGCGGGCTCTGCCCTGTAGGAACCGGTGGACGGCGATAGGAACGATGGGGCGCCATAAAGGGTTTGGGGCGTGTCAGATTGAGAGTCGCGCGTGCTTCTTCTAAGGCTTGAGAAAGGCTAATGCCTTTGACTTCACACCAAAGGTCTAAAAGATCTCCTCCAGTGCCTTCTGCAAAATCATACCAAAGTCCTGCTTTACTACCACTCAAGCAAATCGATAAACTTTGACCAGCTTCACCACGTGTGTTGCCTATAATCCAATTGTTGCCTCGTTTGTGCCCTTGGGGAAGAAGCATTTCTGCTATTCTATCTGCTTGTGAGATAAGTTTTTGTTTGATTTCAAAAATTGTGCTCATGGTCATTCGTGATATTATTGTCGTTTTTCTCAAGATGTGAGAAGTGAGGACTCTGTTTTTGCTGTTCTCGTTGTTCGATCACATGGTGAAAGGTCTTATGCTATACGGTCCTTTTTTGCGCGGGACTTGCTCTATCCTGAAAGTTTTTGAAATGGCTGTGTTGGTATCTGTTTGCCAAGGGTTTAGGAAGGTGGAGCCCTTTGAGAGGGGCGCGTTGGAAGCAGGTAGGGTGGATGATGCAAGAAGGTGGGTGGATATATCTGTGAGGGTGTGGTGCATGTTGGAGTCCTGTTTTGGGATACCTTGTTGGGGCATGTGTTGGGGTGCCTGTGTGGGAGGGGGAGTGCCAAAGAGTTTGCTTTTCATTGAAGGTTTTTGAAGCTGCTCTGTTGATGTCTGCTTGCCAAGAGCATGGGAAGTGGCGCCTTGAGAAAAAGGAGGAAAGCGGAAAGGAGGAAGGGGGTGAAAGAAGGGCGGGGTGGATATGTCTGTGAGGGTGTGGTGCATGTTGGAGTGTCCTGTTGGGGGGGTGGGGCATGAGTTGGGGTGCCTGTGTGGAGGGGTGTTTTGTTACCAAAGAGTTTGCTTTTCATTGAAGTTTTTTGAAGCTGCTCTGTTGATGTCTGTTTGCCAAGAGCATGGGAAGTGGCGCCTTGGGAAAAGGAGGAAGGTGGAAAGGAGGAAGGGGGTGAAAGAAGGGCGGGGTGGATATGCCTGAGGGGGTGGTGCATGCTGGAGTCCTAGTGTATTGGGGTGCATGTTGGGGTGTGTATGTTGGGGTGTGTATGTTGGGGTGCCTGTGGGGGTCCTTGCGTGGGGAAAACGCTTTTGTGATGAGAGCAAAATGGTCGATGTTGTCTCGTTTTGCTGTGTGAAGAGCTTATTTCATTGTTGTTTTGCCGCCCTTTGTTTTGTTCTGTGTTATTTTGTCCGATGCTGTTGTGGTTTTGAAACATTTTTATCCCCGCGCGTGCTTGAAAAATACGTTGTTTTTGTGATGTCAAAAATTGTCGTTATAGTTGATCAAACTGCGGTAAAGCGTGTCGTTGTTCTCAGAGGTAAAAGATGAGGAGCCTCCCTGTTTTTGCTGTTCTTGCCGTTCGATCTCACGGCGAAACCAGTTGCGCCATGTGGCTTGCCAGTCTACTTTGAGTGCTTCTTTGCCGCCCTTAGCTTGCCAATAGTCGCGAAACTTCTTTTCTTGCCAATGGGCTTGGCTCTCACTCAAGCCTTCTGAAACTGCCGCCTTGATGTCTGCTTGCCAATGCTCAGGAAGACGATGCCCTTTGGCAACTGAGGTTGTGTTTTTTTTGTTGGAAGAAGGAGGGACGGAGGCAGGAAGATTGCTGGGGGGAAGAGTGGTGGCAGATTTTGTTTTTTCCCCCGTGACAATTTGCGCGATAGGGGCGGGAGTGAACTCGGCTTGGGGAGCATTTAAAGGGGAGGCGTTTTTTTGCTCCGTTTCTTCTTGTGGAGGAGAAGGGAGAGGTGAATCAAGAGCCGGTGAGGGGGATGGATGATCGCTTTGTTCAAAGTTCTCTTCGAAGGAAAAACAAGGTTCTGTCTCATCAAACAAAATTTTCTTTTCTAAAACACCGTAAGGTGTTTCCTTTTCTTCTGCCTTTTGAGCTTTTGAGTTTTGTGCAACATCTTTTGGACTTTCGTTAAGCAGTTGTTGCATCTCTGCATTGATTTTCTTGCGTTTTTTTGCCGAAGAACGACCCGCAAAGGATTTTTGTTCAAGCAATTTTTCACGCTCTTGAAAAACATTTTCGCAACGCTTGTTCCATAATCCATTGGCTAAATTTAAAATCTTACCCTCTTGGATGAGCATCTCTAAAACATTAACAAAAGTTCGCTTGTCACAACCACAAAGACGCGCTAAACGTTCTTTCGATATTTCTAAAGGTCGGCCACGGGCATACATTTCATTGAGAAGAATCGTATAGATTCCAATTTCGTGTGCGCGCATCCCACGTACACCTCCTAGAAAGTCATTTTGATACCAACAAACATATGGAAGCCTAGACGATTCATAATGAGGAGTTTCTTGTTGATTAGCGTGTTTCATACTGCAATCTACTTTCTTCTTTTTTATACATTTTTATTGATGATAAAAGCTCAAATAAGGATTTAACTTGTGTTGTTTTTGGCTCTGTTCGATGATGACTAGAGGCTTCTTTACGATGCTTATAAATGATTGGCTGTGCTTGAAGCGCATGCAAACTTACGATTTAAGATTGCGGTGATGGAAAGAATAAAGAATACCACACATTCTCAACGTACTTGCTTTTGGGCAGAAGCTTTGGAGGTGGTCTTTTATATCCGGTAGGGTGGTTAAAGTGTTTTTATGATCTAAAAATAAAAAAAATTCCCCCTAAAAAGTAAAATTTGTTTCCTTAATTTTATCCTTTTTAGAGGATAATGCAAGCCCGTTTTATAAAAAGGACGTGTTTTTTTAAAAAGACGCGCTATATGGTGAAATTATGAATATCGATGGTTGGCGTCAAAGATTAAGAATCGCTTTGGAAAAAAGTGGGCGGTCAAAAAGATCTATCTCCCTCGCTGCCGGTAAAGGTGCGGGGTACCTTCATTCTATTCTTTCTGAAGGAAAAGAACCAACAATCGAATCTCTCTCGCGAATTTGTCACGAAATTAATATCAGTATGAATTATATTCTTTACGGTAAAGGGGCTAGCCCTGAAGATAAAGAATTTATAGAGCTTATTTCGAAACTCTCTCCGCAAGAGAGACAGGCGATTTTGACTCTTTTGCGGCGACCAATTGACGAAGCTTCAAAATAACTTCCTTCTGTGCTTTTGAATCAAGGCGACTCCAGTGTTTTATTAATATTATGTCACTCATTTTATCTCTCCTGTGTGTTTATAATTGCAATTTTGTAAGAACAAATAGAGAACAACAAAGGGGCATGAGAGGAACAAAGAATAATAGATTTTTCTTTACATATGTCATTTGAACCCCGTAGATATTTAAAATATATCTTTTATGAAGGATAAAATGGTTGACATCTCTCCTATAGAGGATATAAGACTAACGCTATATTTAGTCTTGTCAAGACAAGGCTATGCTTTATCAACTATCTAAAGGGGGAAATCATGAAAAATATTTCATTCGTTAAAGAGGATGAAATCATTGTCGTTTTATGCGAAGAGGAAAATCCTTGTACTTATGAAGGACCAATCGACGAAATCGAAGAAGTGCTCGAACTGATTGAAGAATGTGAAACTGTTTATAGAGTTTTACGACTCGATCTGACAACTTCTCATGCTGAAGATATTACGGAACAAATCGCTGATTTTTATGTCGAAAATCATGAAATGAATGAAGAAAATACACAATTGCAGCCTTTCATTTTGAATAGTGAAGCTTATCATGCTTGTTTGAATGAAAGAGCGGCTTGCGATTATGAAGATAATCTCTATGGCTCTTATGAAAAACAGCATCGTTTACGCCCATGTGATGTCTTGACAGATTATTGGTGGTAAACATGCCAAGTTATCTCAAGACTTCGTATCAAGGGATTCCGCTTTATTATGCTGGAAATATGCGAAATTTAATCAGACTCGAACCACAAAAACACAACGCTATACTTTTTATATCGCAAGAAGTGGCTCAGTCTATGGCAAAAAAATTGGAGGAAGAATATTGCCGCCATGATTTTTCCGTCGTGCAGTAGCAGGGTTGAAAAAGAAGCCGCAATGATGGGCCAAAGTGCTTTTTCATTGCGGTGACAATGGTGCACGTTATGCTTTCGTTCTTGGAGGGAAGCTTAGGGGAGCCGCTTTGGGGGGGAGAGCTTTGCGCGGGGATTTTCTTAGCCGATATGGGAAAGGGGGGCATGAAGAAAAGAGCCTATATATGAGGAATTGTGGGCGCTTGTGTGGGGGAAGTTGCCGGCTGGTTCATTGGGGGGGTAAGGCAATGGTGGGGCAGGTCGTCATTCAGTGACTTGGAGTGACACGGAAAGCATGCTGGAGAACAAAAATGAAGGCTTAGGGGGAAGAGAAGCAGCAGTACAGACAGGTTCCAACCTATAAAAAGGCACGTTCAAGGGGAAAGAGCCGGTTTTTGTGTTTTTGCGGCACGCAAGTAGGGAGCTTGGAATGATACGTAAAGCATGCTGGAAAATGGAAGGAGGTGTTTGACGGGGGAGGTCGTTAAAGCTTGTTTAGACGTATTGGGACACGTGGGGGGCTTTGGGGTGCTTTTGTGTTGAGTGCTGGGGGAGAGCGCCGCAATGATGGGCCCATGTGCTTTTTCATTGCGGTGACAATGGTGTGCGTTATGCTTTCGTTCTTGGGGGGGGGGACGACTTGGGGGGCTTAGCTGATATGGAAAAGGAGGGGATGAGAAACTTGTAGAGAGGAGGGATGTTGGGGGGAAGCTTGTTGGGGAAAATGTTGGTGGTTGGCTGGTTAAGAGAGAGGACGAGTGGGGGGAGGAGAGCTTGAAGCGTATGCAAGGCATATGCTGGAGGGAAGATATGAGGTGTGGAAAGGGGGCATGAAGAAAAGAGCCTATATATGAGGAATTGTGGGCGCTTGTGTGGGGGAAGTTGCCGGCTGGTTCATTAGGGGGATAAGGCAATGGTGGGACAGGTCGTCATTCAGTGACTTGGAGTGATACGGAAAGCATGCTGGAGAACAAAAATGAAGGCTTAGGGGGAAGAAAAGCAGCAGTACAGACAGGTTCCAACCTATAAAAAGGCAAGTTCAAGGGGAAAGAGCCGGTTTTTGTGTTTTTTTAGGGCACAATATTGAAGGATGTTGTTGTCTTTAGTCCGTGTGAGGGAAACAGCTTAAAAAAGGTGAATGCTTTAAAGAGGATATATTACAAAACACCTTAAAGATGAAGGGGAGAAATACTATGCCAATCATTATCGATTGTATTCAAGGAACAGAGGAATGGCAGCAAGCGCGTAATGGTTTGATTACGGCTTCTTTGTTTGAGATGGTTATGGCGCAAAAAAAACAAGGGCAAAAAACGTCACGCTATCAGAGTGTGATGATGAAATTGGCGGGAGAAAGAATTACCGGAAAAACCGTTGATGAAGGAACAACACTTTCTATGCGACGTGGAACAGAATTAGAACCAAGCGCACGACAGCTTTATGGGAAACTGACACATACAGAACCTGAATGTATTGGCTTTGTTTTGGCAGATGATCGCGGACAAGGATTTTCCCCCGATGCTTTTGTGGGAAAAAATGGCTTATTAGAAATTAAAACAAAAAAACCTGAAATTTTGATCCCTCATTTCATGCAAAAGAGTTTTCCAGCAGAACATAAAGCACAATGTCAAGGGGGATTATGGATTTCTCAACGCGAATGGGTGGATTTAATGCTCTATTGGCCGGATATGCCCCCTTTGATTAAACGGGCTTATCGTGATGAAGCGTATATTTGCAAACTTGAAAATGAAATTAACCGTTTTAATGAGGCGTTGGAGAAGATGGTACAGCAAATTAAATCTGTTGGGACAGGTTTTCATATAAGAACAGAAATTGCTTTGAAGGAGGGGAAAGAAAGGGTGCTTGGAATGAAGACAAGGCGTATGCTGGAGGGGAAAACGAGAATGAGACGGGGTGGGAAGGGATCTTGTGTAGCGTTGAGGAGAGGCAAGCTTTAGTCATAAGGCAAGAAGTAAGCGGAAAAGCAGGTGGGTGTTGAAGGGAGAGAGACTTCGCGTGACAGCTATTGCTTGGGAAAATGGAAGAAGGTGTTTCAGAGGGGCAGTCAAGTGAAAAATAAGAGAGATAAGGAAGTACTTTGGGGGAAGATGTTAGGGAAGTGAGATAGGGGATGTGGGGTGCGGTTCTGTCCGCTTTTGTGTTGTGCCGTGTTTGGGGGCGCGATGAAAGGCCCCATGATGGCTAAGTTGCCGGACAAGTGCTTTTTCATTGGAGAGGAAATGGTTCTTGTGGTGCTTTTGTTTTTTGGGAAAGAGTCGTTTGAGGGGCGTTTTTTAGCCAATATGGGAAAAGGATGTAGGGACATGAGAAAAAGCCTGTGTGGAGTCAAGTAGGCTCGTTGGGGAAAGGTTGGGGGGCAGGTTGTGGAAGAAAATAGAAGGGTGGAGGAAAGGGGAGAATAAGAAAAGAACGGATAGAGATATTATAATCTTTATGTTTTTCTACACTACCTTGTTATAGAAAATCAAAAATGACCACATTTTGTGAATTCACTGTGGGGCTGATCTTAAAGCTCTTCAAAAGCACTGATCAATAGATACTTCTCCATATAAATTTGATAAATGATATTAGTATGAGCCCGAAGATAAATGCACCAATATTTACCAAATATCCTTTTATACTGATGAAAATTAATAACCCTATACTTATTATTCCTAGTGGTATATTCCACGTAAAAAACGAAATTATATAACACATTACAGGTATTATTCCACAAATAATGAAAATTACATACGCGATACTATCAATTACACGCTTGGTATTATCTTGTCGTCTGTTCTCTTGGTTTCTACTAATTTCAGAAGCCTTGTGATTATCTTTAAAAGTTTTATGATAGAACTGATTGTAAGCAGCTCTCTTTTGAGGACCTTTAAGAACTTCATAGGCTTCACAAATTTTTCTGAATTTTTGTTCTGCTTCGGTACTAGAATTATGATCAGGGTGGTATTGCAAGAGCTAATTTACGAAAAGCAGATTTTATCTGTTTATCGTTGCATTCGTAGCTTACACCAAGAATTCCATAATAATCGTCTTCATTGACTATCATTAAATACAGCCACTTTGTGTATTGCTCTTATTTTACAAGATCATTTAATTGATCTCTTTTGAATGTATCAACATGTGTTATTTTTATGTTAGAAATATGGTTAAAATCGTATTGAATGGCATGGCTGTACTTGGGGCTATTGTCTCTAAATGAGAGGAGATACAGTTCAAAACGCTTAAAAATGCAGGGTGTTTTTAATATTTTAGAAATATTTTTTACAAAAATAGATTAAAAGAGAGACGATAAATCAAATGTAAAAGGGACGGCAATAATAGCCAAGGTTGTCATTATTGTAAATAAACAGGCAGGAACCTTAAATCTAAAACGCCAAAGTAAACTTATGGGAACAGACATTATCGTTGTTATTACGAATGCTACGATAAACCATTGCAGGAATAAGTTCATTATATTAATTTCATTATTAAAACGATTTTGATTAAGACGATTTTGTTTTAGTTCTTCCTCTGAAACACAATCGATAATAGAAACGCCATAATAAACAGGAAATTTTCCACTTGGACAAGCGCTAACAGAAAATTGTTCAAGCTCTAACCATTCTCTTTCGCGTTCTTTTTCCAATATCTTCTTTTTTATTTTCTGTCTTATATATTCTTTTGAAATACAATTGATCGGAGAAGTACTTCCAACAAAAAGACCATCTGTTGTACATCCACTCGTTGTATGATGCGTAAATAAAACAGCGCTTATTACGATAGCGAAGAAAATAAAGTGTTTAAACAGAGGGTATTTATTGTCGTTTGTTTCTGATGAGCTTTTATAAGTCATTTCTGTTGAATAAATCAATATGTGTTATTTTTGTGTTGAAAATATACGTAAAAACGTATTTAATAAAAATGGTTATAATGATCATAATGTGTCTAAATAAAGGTGTGGTACTGGCTAAAACCCCGCATATGTGGGGTTTTAGCTTATTGGAGGAGGTATGACAGCAGAAAATATGCAGAAAATATAAGGGGATCTGTAGCCAAAATGGTTGTCCTAGGGTGGGGAGAGTAGGGAATATCCAAAATACTCCAAATGAAATATACTTGTTGTTGTACATTCACGCACTTGTTTTAATAAAGATATCTCGCTCTAAGCTCATTTCACAGCCATTTTATGCCGGCGTTCATAAATTTCATACTGGCGCCTGTGAATAATATCGTGAGGGGTATAACGGTCAAGCCCCGTAGATTATACCCCCAGAGATTATAAAACCCTGTAGATTATAAACATTGCGCACCCTATCTTACTTTATGAAAAAGTAAGTTGGTACTATTGGGGGCCCGTTGCCAAAATTGCGGCATGGGCTGTAGCTCTTGAGACGATTCATAATCTCGTTTACTGGGAGGCTTCTTACGAAGAGATATGCTTTTCTTGGAAAGTTTCTCGCCATACGGATCTTTCTGTTTGTGAACTGTAAGCGAAGAGGAGTGATTGATTTCAATAGAATAGAGGGGGAGAGAATTTTTTGCTCTTCGGATTCTTATGCAAGAGGAATAACGCTATCTGTATCAATCAAAGTATTCGTATAAAAAAGATGCGTGTTGAAAGAGGGATGGCTTAGAGCACGTGGAAAATCATAGTGTATAAAATTGGTAATGAGGGATCTTCTTTGAAACGGCGGGCTATCAATTTTCTGCCATATGGGATGCCTAGTATATGGGGATGCCTGTCATATGAGATGTTTGCCATATGGGAGCGTGGGGTGCTTAGTGAAAGCTTTATTGAGGGGATTTTATCACTGTTTGTTTTTTGCTTTTGGTAAGGGGTGGGGAGAATGGGAAAGGCGTTGAGAGGAGGTTCTGGAAATGGCTCTGTTAGATCTGTTGTAAATGACGAATAGGATCGATGAAGCTTATTCTAATTTTTACAGGGAATACTTGTGTTGCTTGAGGTGGATAGAGAGGCTGGAAAGATAAGATTATTCGTTTTGGGGCGGATAAAGGTATCAATGGGATATGTTCAAACAATGAGTTTATAATAACTCATTATTGAGATTCAATTTGAATTTCAATGAGAGCCCGAAATAGTGTGAGATGTTCTTATTTCAACCCTTCTTATTCAGACGCTCTTATATTGAATCAAGTAAAATCGTTTGTTTGCATATTACAAACAGGGTGAGCTTGTGGGGAAAAATATTCAAGAAATAAAATATTGAAAAAATAAAAATGTCTATACCGTCTCAAGTGCTAAGAGCTGTTGCAATAGTGAGGCTTGGTAAAGAGAAGGATAGGGCAAATCTTACAGAAAGGAAAGAGGGGGGAGGCAAGGGGTGGGGGGATATTCTTTGGGGGGCGGTCAATTTCAAAAGCCATTCGCAAAGCATTTTAGAGATTAAGTGTGTCATTGAGTCCATTGATTTTGAAGCTACTGATTTTGAGGCTATTGAAACGCATGGTTTAAAGGATGGAGGATTTGATGAAGCTGATGGAGGTTGGGGGAAAAGATTTAGGCTTATAGGGAAGACTTATAAGGGCAAGAAGAGAGAGGCAAAAGAAGAATAAAATGGTGCTGCGAGAGAGGATTGAACTCTCGACCTCTCCCTTACCAAGGGAGTGCTCTACCACTGAGCTACCGCAGCCCTTTTCAATCTTTGCGCTGTCTTGTGCCATATTGTCAGAAAATAGGCAAGAGAACATTTGTATATTCTTGCAAGAAAACGTATCTTATGTCATGACATATGTTTCTTATATGCTTAAATATTTAAGGTTATGAGTTGCTTGGATAGAAGCTCAACACTGTTTAAAAGGTTGCGCAATGACACAAATGCATCAAAAACAAAAACAAAATGAAATTAATCATCAAGATGAAAAAGCAAAACGACGTCAAGAAAGATTGGCACAACAATTGCGTCAAAACCTGAAACGTCGAAAAGAGCAAAGCCGAAAAAGAGCACAACCAGAGCTCTAAAATGCAAAAAGCTCTAAAATGCAAAAAAATGTTTTTTAGTAAATTTTTGCAACCAAACTTCTCAATAATTTGTTCTCATAGTTAGAATGCGTTCTAAAACGATTAATAAAGCATAACTTCCCGAAGGGGGACAATCCTTTGGAAGGGCAGGCACAAAGGAAAAGAGGGAAAACACGATGGATTCTATTCAAATTGTTGGGGGAGAAAAACTTCAAGGAACAATTCCTATTTCTGGGGCAAAAAATGCTGCATTGCCTCTTATGATTGCGGCGCTGCTTACAGAAGAAACGCTCACTTTAGAAAATATTCCGCATCTGGCCGATGTTGAATTGCTTATTCGTATTCTCAATAATCATGGTGTTGGATATGCCGTTGATGGACAAGAGTTTAAAGATGAATGTGTGAATTCAAGAACAATTCATTTTACGGCGCAAAAAATAGCCACAACACGGGCACCATACGAACTGGTGAAAAAAATGCGTGCAAGCTTTTGGGTTATCGGACCACTGCTTGCACGATGCGCAGAGGCTTATGTTTCGCTTCCTGGAGGATGCGCTATTGGAACAAGACCTGTCGATTTTATCCTTGAGGGACTTAAAACTTTAGGCGCACAGATTACTATCGAAAATGGATATGTTCATGCAAAAGCGCTAAAGGGGTTAAAAGGTGCTCACTATCGTTTCCCTAAAGTCACTGTTGGTGGAACCCATGTGCTGCTGATGGCGGCGACAATGGCAAAGGGAACAACCACTCTTGAGAATGCAGCTTGTGAGCCAGAAGTGACAAACCTTATTCGAACCCTGAATGCTATGGGGGCTCAAATAACCGGTGAAGGAACAACAACGCTTACAATTGAAGGGGTTAAAAAACTCAACGGTGCTAGAGTACGCGTTATTGCTGATCGAATCGAAGCGGGAACATATGCAATGGCTGTTGCTATGACGGGAGGAGATGTCTTTCTTAAAAATGCAAATCCTAATCATCTCACAAAGGTGCTTAAGGTGCTCCAAAAAACAGGACTCGAGATTCAAATAGAACCTCAAGGAATTCATATTAAGCGAAATCCAAAGAACACCAAAATTATGCCCGTTGATATTAAAACAGGACCTTATCCTGCTTTTCCAACTGATCTCCAAGCGCAATTCATGGCGCTCATGACACGGGCTGAAGGAATCGCGCATATTACAGAGACGGTTTTCGAAAATCGTTTTATGCATGTTCAAGAACTCAATCGCTTAGGGGCACAGATAAAGCTTGATGGGCAGACGGCAACTGTCTATGGAACAGAGAATTTGCAAGGGGCTCCTGTCATGGCGACGGATTTGCGTGCTTCTGTTTCTCTTGTGATTGCAGCATTGGCAGCAAAGGGAGAAACAATCGTCAATCGTGTTTATCATCTTGATCGTGGATTTGAGAGATTAGAAGAAAAATTGGCTCGTTGTGGCGCAAAAATCCAACGTATCACAGTGTAAAGCTTTCAAAGATATGCTCCAAAGAATGGCTTTGAGAGGTTGCTTGGGGGGTGGCTGTTGTGTGGGCGGCATGCTTTCATGACACGGGGTTGAGGGAAGCGCGCATATTACAGAGACGGTTTTCGAAAATCGTTTTATGCATGTTCAAGAACTCAATCGCTTGAGGGCGCAAATAAAGCTTGATGGGCGAGAGAGCAACGCATCTCATGGAACAGAGAATTTGCAAGGGGGGCCTCATCATGGCGACGGATTTGCGTGCTTGTTGTTTCTCTTGTGATTGCAGCCCTCTTACTCTTGTTACATTGGCAGCAAAGGGAGAAACAATCGTCAATCGTGTTTATCATCTTGATCGTGGATTTGAGAGATTAGAAGAAAAATCGGCTCGTTGTGGTGCAAAAATCCAACGCATCACAGTGTAAAGCTTTCAAAGATATGCTGAATGCTTTGCGCTGTGGTTGAGGGGGGCGATTGCTTGGGGGCGTTTTAACACAATGTTTGCTTGTTGGGAGGGGCTGGGCTTGGGGCGCTGGGCTTGGCTGGTGCATTTTTAATGGTTTACTCTCTTGCTTGTGGAATTTTGGAGCCGTATATTCTTGATGATTTTCTCAATAGTTCTTTCAAATCTCCATCTTTCAAGGGTATGGCTTTTGTGGCTGCTGTTTTCTTTTCGGAATGGTTTTTCTTTCGTGTAAAGTTTTGCTTCTCTCACTCTTGAGGAGGCTCGTGATTATTGTCTAAGTTTCGTTCATGGCGCTCATGACGCGGGGTTGAGGGAAGCGCGCATATTACAGAGACGGTTTTCGAAAATCGTTTTATGCATGTTCAAGAACTCAATCGCTTGAGGGCGCAAATAAAGCTTGATGGGCGAGAGGGCAACTATCTCATGGAACAGAGAATTTGCAAGGGGGGACTCATCATGGCGACGGATTTGCGTGCTTCTTGTTTCTCTTGTGATTGCAGCCCTCTTACTCTTGTTACATTGGCAGCAAAGGGGAAAACAATCGTCAATCGTGTTTATCATCTTGATCGTGGATTTGAGAGATTAGAAGAAAAATTGGCTCGTTGTGGTGCAAAAATCCAACGCATCACAGTGTAAATCTGTAAGATGTCTCTCAAAAATGGCTTTGGGAGGGGGTGATATGTTGTTAGGTGTGCTTTTGGGAGGTGTGATCTCAAAAATAAAGGGTTATTAGTCCTCTCAATAAACGTGGGTTTTATTTCATGGTTTTGGAGTTTTTACGAGCGGGCATAAAAGTTTGAGAGGCGGGGGTGGAGCTCATAAAATAAAGACTGTTTTTAAATTTTATTGCTAATTTCATGAAATTACTTTATTGGTAAGAGAATGTTTTGGTCGTCTACGCAGCGATCAACAGGGAATGAAAGACCCTAAACTTGAGACACGTATTTATCCAGCTTTATGGATATCCCGGATTTCCGGGAGCTTTTGTTATGTCCAGGTGCGCTCTAGCACTAAAAGCAAAAGGCTGAGTCAAGTTTCAGCTCTTTCAACTCCCGGAATACCAATGCGAGGGCGCTCGCAACCGGCAGGGGAGCTTGAAGTGAAAGCTAAAAATCCACACTTTAACGACATTTCGATAGGCAGAAAAATTCGCTTTAAAAGAACAATGCTGGGAATGTCGCAAAAGAAATTAGGCAGTCAGTTAGGGGTGACTTTTCAACAAATCCAAAAATATGAAAAAGGCTCTAATCGTATAGGGGCGGGGCGTTTACAGGAAATTGCTGATATTTTCAATGTTCCCATTTCTTTTTTCTATACGGATCTCTCAACAAAAGAAAATGTCTTGTATTGCTGTGATGAAGGGATCGCAAGTAAAGAAGAGCACATCCTTTTGAAAAGTTTTAGAGAGCTCAAACCTAAAAAGCAGAAAGCAATTTTGTGTTTGATTGTCTCATGAGATAAAAACACTGTTTTAAATTTTATTGCTGGTCTCCAGAAATTATTTTATGAACAAGCACTAGGGTTCTCGTCGTACAGTGTGGTTGAATGGTGAAACCCAAAGCCTGAAAATCCAAGATGAAACATTAGCCTGCTTTATAAGTATCGCGAGATTCCGGGAGTTTTTGCTATGTCCAGGTGCGCTCTAGCACTAAAAGCAAAAAAGCTGACTGAACTCAGTACTTTCAGACTCCCGGAATACGCATAAGAGGCGCTCGCAACCGGTAGGGGAGCTTGAAGTGCAAACTAAAAATCCACACTTTAACGATATTTCGATAGGCAGAAAAATTCGCTTTAAAAGAACAATGCTGGGAATGTCGCAAAAGCAATTAGGCAGTCAGTTAGGTGTGACTTTTCAACAAATCCAAAAATATGAAAAAGGCTCTAATCGTATAGGCGCAGGGCGTTTACAGGAGATTGCCGACATTCTTAATGTTCCCATTTCTTTTTTCTATACGGATCTCTCAACAAAAGAAGACGTCTTGTATTGCTGTGATGAAGGGATCGCAAGTAAAGAAGAGCACATTCTTTTGAAAAGTTTTAGAGAGCTCAAACCTAAAAAGCAGAAAGCAATTTTAAGATTAAATTTTCGTTAGAATTAAAAAAAGATTAAAGAGGCTCTTGCTAAATAATAAATTATTATATAAAGCTTTTTCTAGAGAAGGGGGTTAACATTTCTCCTCCCCCCCCCCCCGCAGAAATGTCCAAATAAAACCTCCTTCTCATCGTTTTAAAAATCACGAAAAATTTTATCCTTTATTTTTTTTAAAAGAGTGACTTATTTGTGCTAGAAAAGTTGCTGTATTAGGTAAATTGGAGGGCGGGGTGTTTTTAGTAGGGATTTGGGAAGGGCTGGAAAAGTCGTCTTGCCAAATAGAGTTCTCAAAAGAAAATCTTGGAAAGAAACTATCAAAGGGGTGGCTTAAAAGAAGCTACCAAAAATCCGGAACTTCAGGCTTTAAATGAGGACCAATCCGTACCGCCGAGACCTTTTCTGCTAAACCGGTGCGATCTGAAATCTCAACCGCTAAACCACAAAGGGTGGCAGGACCACATGCCGGTTCAAAACGATCTTGCTTCGTCTTATAAAGAAAACGGTGTAAGGGTTCTTCTTTATCCATTCCAAGAGATGAATTATAATCTCCACACATGCCTGCATCTGTTAAATAGGCGCTCCCACCTTCTAAGATCTGCGCGTCAGCCGTGGGAATATGCGTATGTGTGCCAACGATAACACTTACACGACCATCAAGAAAATGGCCAAAACATTGCTTCTCGCTTGTCGTTTCTGCGTGAAAGTCAAAAATAATCGTATCGGCTTGCTCCATCAACGAACAGGCAAGCAGAATATTTTCCGCTGTTTCAAATGGATCTTCTACTTTACACGGCATAAAAACGTTGCCCAACAGATTGGCGACAAGAACACGGGCGCCATTTTTTGCCGTAAAAACACCAGAACCTTTTCCAGGAGTTTCTTTCGAAAAATTGGCAGGGCGTAAAAAACGATCACTCTCATGGGCATACTGCAATGCTTCTTTGTGAGAAAAAGCATGATTACCTGTGGTGACAACATCAACACCGGTTATCAAAAGATCTTGATACGTTTCTTGTGTGAGACCAAAACCACCAGAGGCATTTTCACCATTTACCACAACAAAATCAAGCTGCCATTTCTCAATCAGTTGAGGAAGGTGTTCAAAAACAGCTTTACAGCCTGTGCTACCAACAATGTCACCTAAAAATAAAAAACGCATAGGCGCTTTAATCACATTTTAACATTTTAAGAAACCTTTTTCTGTAAAAATTCCTTGTACCTGTAGATCATATTCTGTCGGAGGAATAGAGGAAACCTCCTGACATGAAAATCCTATGCCCCATAATATCATTTGATGCCCTTGTTTTTCAAGAGCTGCAACAGCACGGTCATAGTATCCTCCTCCATAGCCAAGACGGTGACATTGACGATCAAACGCAGAAAGCGGAACAATAATATTATTGGGGGCAACAACGCCATTGTCTGCACCCGGACCAAAGGTGCCAAAACGCATGGGCTCTAAAATCGTGCTGGGCGAAAATGCACGGAAAATCATGGTGGTGGAATCAAGAACTGCTGGTAAGGCTAAATGCCCACCGCGTAACGCTACAGCATCCAGTAAAGGACGCGGGTCAATTTCCGATTTAATGGGCCAATAGCCTGCTAAAATGAGGCGTGAAAAATCGGTTCCCTTCTTTTCAAGGTATTCAATAAAGTGGCAACAAGCACGCTGTGAAAAGAGTGCACGCTCTTCTGTTAAAAGAGCATCACGACGCGATAAACCGCTTTTGCGTTGCTGTGTGCGAAGGGATGAAGCAGATTCATAGAGGGGATTATTTGTCATTGTCTCGTCAATTATTTTATAAGATGCTGGTATTTTATCCATTGTTGGCGTTTTGTAAATCTCTGTTAGGACAAGAGCTGTGCTCATGAAAAAAAAAGCATGAAAAAAGTGTGTGCTCTTTAGGGGGTATCTTGGTGCAACAAGCCGCTTTTGCGCTGCTTGCGTGCGAAGGGATGAAGCAGATTCACAGAGGGGATTATTTGTAAGTGCTGTCTGTTCTACAAAATAAAGCCTATCGTAATTTTTATTTCTTGAAAAGAGAGTATCGTCATTGGTCTTATGTAAAAAGACGCTCTCAATTTTAGCTGGAAAAATTTGATGTAAAAAAGGGTGATCCACAACAGCCGATGGAAAAAGCTGATCCCGGGAACCTATACAAATAGGTGGGCGCCATATGAAAAAGCCCACGGGCTTGATCAGGGACAGCTCCCTTGGAGATCATTAAGGTCTCAGGAATACGTTATTTCCTGTCGAGAAGCGCAGAACACCCTCCTTAATATAAAACAATTTCAGAGTTTCTGCTAGGGATAAAATAATCTCGCTCTCTTCTTTTTCATAAAGTATTTCAGGAGAGTTTTTATAACCTTGCTGGTGGTTGCTCGAAATGGCTGTATGATGGATGGCTTATTCAAAGTAAAAAAGCAAAAAATATGAGTGGGGGTGGGTGTTTGAGTGACGCAGAACGATTTATTGGCAATGGCTTGATTGGCTCTTTTGGGACAATGCTTGATTTTTATGTTTCGCGGGAATACTTGGAGGAGGTTTGAAGGGAAATATTTCTTATTCAAGGATGTTGGTTGAATTGGTGTTGCGTCTTTGAAGTTTTTGCTTTGTGAATCCATATTTCAGGGCTGTTTTATCAACTTTGAGGGGTGAAGGAGAGCCGATACGGTATGTGCTGCTATGGTTGAAGCTTAAAAATAAAAAACAGATGATGATAGTTTATCAGAGGCGCTAAGCGATGTTGTAAGCTTTTTTAAAAAAGTATTTTTTGAGGATCGTGTTTACAAATTTTTTTTATCCATGATGGAAGGTGTGAAAAGAAGAAACGGCGTGAAGAGGACTCCGGCGTGGAAGCGTTTGCTTGCTATGAGAAGAAATTCTGTAGGGAGTATATTGGCAGTGTTTGGAAGATGCCTTCAATACAAAAAAGTCAAAATTCAAAAAAAGTACTGTGAATTGTGTGGGGGGTGATGGTGTGGTTATAAGCAGGGGCAGTTTATTGAGTGGAATGTGAAGCCGGCTTGTGTCTTATCTAGGTTTGAAAGGATGCCGTAAAGCGTCTCGTTTTTGAATGGTTTCAAAGAGCTTGTGGTGATTGTTCGTCTAATAGAGCTTGCACGCGCTTTTGAATCCTGCGCATTTGTGGATAGTAATCCAATGCTGTTTCATAAGCTTTAAGAGCAAGTTTTGGACGCTCCGTTGCTTCCATGACAACGCCAAGTTCAAAAAAAGCACTATAATTGCGCGGCTCAAGTTCAAGAGCATGGTTGAGATCAAGCAGGGCAAGTTTGAAATCGTTCAGTTGAATGTGAATCCAAGCGCGTCTTATCCAAGCTTCAGCATGAGTAGGTAAAAGTGCAAGAGCATTATCAATATAATCAAGCGCAAGTCCATAATCGTCGCTGTTGAGTGCATTTTCAGCCCATGACATCAAAAGATCAATCGTCTCGCTCCCCGATTGGGACCATAAATGTTGAAGCTGTTGACTGATCTTTTTCGCTTTAGCAACATCAGCACAATATTTCAATTCTTTGAGTAAACGTGAAATTTCTGCTTCTTTGCGCTGCTTAACTCTGTCAACATGGGAAAGCTGCTCTTTGTCAAGATCTTCAAGAATAACCGCCGAAGAATCAGAATCGGAGGGCGTTGAGGAGGAGGGAGGAGAATTGGGAATAAGATCATCTAACGGTAAAAGCGATTGTGGAGAAGGCCGATCTTCAGGAAGAGAAGAAGGATTTTGCCCATAGCTCGAGGGAACAAAACAAAAAACGCCAACAAAAGAAAGAAAAAACGCGCGCTGGAAAATACAGAAAAAACGCAGCTGAAAAAATCGAAAGGCTTTTAAAAAAATAGAAGAATCCATAAAAACAAGCCCCCAAAAGATAAATCACCAAATATTATCAAATACTAGACTTGTAATCAACGGACTTATAACAAAAAAACGCAAGAAAAAATTTTTAAGCCTACAATTAAAGTAGGCATAAAAACATTGACCCTAAAGAAATTAGCCCTGACGTGCTCTAAAACGTGGGTTCGTTTTATTAAGAATATAAACACGACCCTTACGACGCACCAAACGATTGTTACGGTGGCGCTCTTTTAGTGCTTTAAGCGAATTTTTAATTTTCATCATATTCACCGTTTAAATAGTTTACGTAACACAATACTATAATACAATATTAAAATACGAAAATACAATACCACAACCCCAATAGACTGCTCACTTTAATGAGCATTGCATTGCGATATCGTACTTGCATCATAACATCACACGATACACTTTTTCACTGTGATCACAAAAAGAAAAGCGTACTCTTAAGGTACGCACTAACCACTTCATTAGCACAACGATAAGTGAAAATTGCAAAAAAGTAGGAGAGATCTAACAAGAAGTCTTATTCTTGTCAAGGGTATATCCCTTACAAATTCCTATAGTGTGTGTTAATGGTTGCCTTGGAGGTAAAAATTTTCTCGTAAAAAGAAGGACACAAAAAAGCACAAAGAGTGAAAAAAAGTAAAAGCTTCCTATTTGTGAGAAAATAATCCTGTTTTTTCGTAAAATATCATCGTTTAGTAAGGCTCATGTAAAATTTATAACATGAGGTGTTTTTTGTTCGTGTGTGAGGATATTCTTAAGGCTTATTCTTAAAACCTAAAAAATAAACCGCATGATGATGACGAAGATGATGAATTGATAAGGATAAATTTCTATTGTTCAGAGAAAACATAGTAAAATAAGAGTTTCGCATAGTCTTAAGGTTTTCTCATTGCAAATCTGTGTATCTTTAAGCATAGCATTCGCTGCTTGCATATCACAAGCGGGATTGATTTATGGTAAAGATACTTGAAGATAAGGAATAAAACGGTCTTTTATGAATGCTTTCAAATGCTAAGAGTGTTGTAACATTGGAGACTGGCAAAGCGGTATGATGAGGTTGGCGTTTACGCTTCATAAGTTTAAAGAGGGTGGTGCACTATGAATGTTTAAGTTATTATCGAGAGTTTTTATGCTCTATGACCGGGGCTGCTGTTGTGAAGTGGTGGGGCAATGTGCATTGGCCAAATGTTTCTTTAAAATAAGCGCGTGGTAAAACAAGTGCGTAAATTGGCAACACAAGTGTCTTCTGTTTGAGGCTTTTTATTTTACGTGAGGGGTGAGAGGATATTTGGTTTGGGAATGGATAAGCTTAGTGCTGTAATCATATCCTGTAATTATATCTTTGACGTGGAGATCAGGGACGGAGCGCTCTGTACTTTTAATGAGGGATTAAATCTGTGCGGTTAGAGTGAAAGATTATGCATAAATTTCTCTTTTAAGGCAATAGTTTATGATTCTTTGCAACCCAATTATTTCTACGTGGGTGGAGTGCTGGATATTGTCGAGCAGATGGGGAATTCAAATTATCCGGTGAGGGAGCCAGTATACTGAGAATACACTTTGGCTCTTGAATGTGGATAGTTTGAATTCCTTTTAATATCCATGTTGCAGAAAAAATTTGACCTTCCCAAGGGTGGTCTATGATGATGTTTATTGAAAGAGTGAAAGCTTCACATTGTCTGGCGATAAACGTAATAAAAGCATGTCATAATACCAATTTATATACATGTTGCAAATGCCAAAGAGAGCTGACGTAATGATCATTGGTATCCCGATCGATAGGGGTAATGACTCTATTCCTACTGCGAGGTATGTTAGACAAAGAATTCCTGCCATTAATAAAAAGCCTATCGCTAGGATTTTCGTTACGAAAACAATGGGTTTACGAAAAGTTAAAAGAAAGAGGAACAACATATGTCTAAATGGACCCCCTTTACGTTTTTGGGGAGGAACAGACTGTGCCTCATTTAAAGTTTCTTCTTTATTTTCATTGTTTTCATTTTTGAGTTTGTTTGAAGAGATCCCCTCCATTATTTTCCCCTTTTGTATGGTATTTTTGCTATAAAAAGATCTAAGTTTGTGCTGAACGTTAATCACATATTAAGATAAGATACAAGCGAAATTATTTTATTATTGTTAGAAATGAAGTATTTTTTCGCACAATGAGCGTTTTAAAGGCACTGATAGTGTTAAAATGATAGTATTAAAAAGTATAGTTTAGCTTTATCAGGATAATAAAATAAACATTTATATTTATAAATTATTAGGTGCTCTTGAAAGAAGCTTGGATTGAGAAAAATTGTGGGAACTTCATGAAGCGCTGGTCTGTTGGGGGTGACGAATGTCATTGCTGAGCAGGATTAGAGAGTTACAGACAATCTCTTATGGGTGGTTAAGAATATGCGTAAACAAAGTGCGTTTACGATAAGGGGAGTTCATAAAGAATTGTGCGAGATGCAATAAAAAGATGCCATAAAATCAATGCGCATTATACGGTGGTGATGTGCCTTATAATTCATTATCTTAACAGGATTAAAAGGTGAGAAAATTGATGCACTAAAAAAGGGGAGGGTTTTGTGAGAGAAGAAAAATTGATCTGAAAAGAAGAAACTTAAGCCTTTGGGGAGAAGTTCAGGAAACCTTTTCGAGGAATGTGTTGGGGGGAATTAACGAAAGGAGAAAATCTTCTATCCGTTGAAGGAAAAAGAGAGAGGAGAAAAAGAAGAAAGTTGCTATGCTGGAGGGGGGCTATCGTCTGGCTGATATTGGGACGAATTCTCGAGAGTTGTTTGGGGAGAGTAATACGTTTTACCTCTTTGCAGCGATTTTATGGAAAACAAAACGATGCTTTTGTGAAAATGCTTTTGTGAAAAAATGAACATAAGAAGAGAAGCTAGAGACAATAAAAGCGCAATCATGGGGATTGGTATCTATGAGGTGCAATAGATCAGTCTATTTCTTAAAGATTGGCATTAAAAGAAAAATGAAGGGGCTGCGTATGTTATGGGGGAATATTTATGCTGTGGGAGGTATCCGTTGAGGGGAAGTTGAGGGCTGGTGGATTGTTTTGAGCCTTGGGGGGGATATTTTTGAGAAAAGGAAGGGGAGAAGAGCTAGGGGGTGGAGTTGAAGGGTTGGGAGCGCTTGTTGTACTGCTTGGATATCGGTGTGTGGGGGAGAGGTTGTTTTTGAGGGCGGATGAGATGTTCGTGTAGGATGAAGCGGTTTGGAGGGGGAAGAGGTGATGTTTTTAAAAGAGCAGGGCTTGTAGGAGGGCGTGAAGCCCTGCTAGGGGCGAATTAAAAGGTTAGGGGCGCTTTGAGCCGCTGGATATCGGTGTGGGGGAGAGGTTGTTTTTTCAGTTCATTTTGGGGAAAAGTGTGAAAAAGTATTTGTATATATGTGGGCTTAAGATTTGTTGGCTGGTCCCAGTAATTGGATGATATGCCCCATTTTGCGGTTGGGGTGAGCAGTGCTTTTGCCATATAAATGGATCGAGGTGCGCTCTTGCTTCAGAAAATATTTTAACGTGCTAAAATTGTTACCAATAAGATTGGTCATTTGGCAATCGCTGTGGCGATAGGGACTGCCTAAGGGAAGTCCGCAAATAGCACGGATATGCTGTTCAAATTGTGAAGTTATGCATGCCTTTTGTGTCCAATGACCAGAATTATGGACACGCGGTGCTAATTCATTCACTAAAAGATGACCATTCGTTAAGACAAAAAGTTCAATACAAAGAACACCAACATAATCGAGGGCATCCATGACTGTTACACTGATTTCTTGAGCTGCTTTTTGCACGTCAAGTGGAATATGTGATGGAACAAAGGATTTATGAAGAATTCCGTTTTTATGTTGGTTTTCAGGGCAATCATAAAAAATATGTTCTCCTTGTTTTGTGCGGGCCGAGAGAACCGAAATTTCCGATAAAAAAGGAACTATTTCTTCCAAAATACAAGGCTGTTCTTGAAAAGTCCTTAAGGCTTCGTCAAGGGTTTGTTCATCTGGGTGATCAAGCTTGATCTGGTTTTTTCCGTCATAACCAAAACGACGCGTCTTTAAAAGACCACGTCCGCCTAAGGTATCAAGAGCGGAAAGAAGAGAAGAAGAATTGTCAACAGCGTGCCATAACGCGGTGCCAATCCCTTGATCACGCAAAAATTGCTTCTCAAAAAGTCGATCTTGCGTGATCTCTAATGCTTTGGAAGAAGGATAAACAGGCTTACTCTTTTCTACATATTGAACCGTTTGAAGCGAAAGATTTTCAAATTCATAGCTGACAACATCACACTGAGAAATAAAATGATCTAAAGCTGATATATCGTCATAGGAGGAAACAATATGGTTGTTTGCTGTTTGAGCGGCTGGGCAATCGGCTTCAGGGCAAAAAATAACGGTTCGAAATCCTAATTCTGCAGCCGCTATGGCGAGCATCCGTGCTAATTGTCCTCCTCCGATTAAACCAATGACGCTGCCTGGAGGTAACATGGTGAAGAGAGTGGTGTTGGACGAGGTGGTGTTGGACGAGGTGGTGTTGGAGGGGGTGGCGTTGGAGGGGGTGGCGTTGGAGGGGGGGGTGGAAAACGGTGCCATTTTAAACCTCCGTTACAGGCGTTTGGGCGACATTGGCTGTTTGTTGTTGACGCCAATCTTCTAATCGTTGGGCGAGATCATGGTCATAAACGGCCATAACGGCTGCGGCTAAAAGTGCTGCATTAATTGCGCCTGCTTTGCCAATTGCTAATGTGCCGACGGGTATCCCTGCTGGCATTTGCACGATTGAAAGCAAAGAATCTTGACCAGAAAGAGAGTGAGAATGCACTGGAACGCCAAAAACAGGAAGAGGAGTAAGGGCTGCTAACATACCTGGAAGATGCGCTGCACCCCCCGCACCGGCAATTAAAACTTTAAACCCTGCTTCTTTTGCTTCTTTGGCAAATTGATAAAGGCGTTCAGGAGTTCGGTGTGCTGAGACAATATGCGAACTATGAGAAATACCAAGATTCGTCAAAATATCTGCACTATGGCACATCGTTTGCCAATCCGATTGGCTCCCCATTAAAATCGCCACATCACATGATTTTTTCATCATTCTCTATCCTTTTCAAAGGTTCAATGCGATTCTTTATCATTATTTTTTTAAAGTTTTATATTCTTTTTGCAAAGCCAATTGATGACAGAGAAACAGTTATTTTTCAAATAAGGTGGAAAGCTAAAAATTTAAAGGGGATCTCGAGAGATGAAAAACTAAAGTATTGAAGGCATGAAGCACTTCTTGTGAGCGGGGAGGGTAATGTCACGGGGTGGCGTGGGACCCATGAGGCTGTTGAGCTTGCGGCATTGTCTTTTATTTAAGATAAGAGGGAAAAGTGCATTGGGGAAAAGCCATTGATTATAAGTTTTTTTAAAAAAATGTCTTATTTTTTATTTGCTAAAATAAACAAGATCACCATATGATATAAAATCTGTTGCAATTTGAAACATTGCTTATGAGAAAAAGAGATTTTTATGTCAAAAATGTGTTGCAAAATGAGGATATTCTTTTGAGAAAAAAAGAGATGTATATCTCTCGATTTCAAAGCCTATTTATTTTGTTGTTCAAGTGATTCTTTTGTGAGTGGGGGATATAATCTTTATAGGGGATATAATCTTTATAATTGTCGATATATCTTTAACAATGGCTGATATAAGGGGAAGCGAATAATCAACGCTTTTGTGCTTTTAACGCTTTTGTTGAGATGTGCTTCTGAGCGATTATATCGTTTTTCACTTAAATATAATGGCAATATCAATCGCGAGTGACGAATTGTGAATAATAAATCCATGGTCTCTTTTTTGCCCAATTTTGTAATATGGTGAACGCTGAAATAAATAAGAGTTAAACAACGGATGTAAAGGAGATTTAAAAGCTATGTTTCTTCCATTTTTAATCGCTTTAGGTACTGCAGTAACGACTATGTGTGGCAAAAAAAATATAAGTTATGCTTTGTGGGCAATTTTATTTGTTGTCATTCTTCTCACTTTCAATCATCACGCAACTTCCACTTTAAATTTATCTTTTTGAGAGAATAGCCATGGAACATGTTGAACAAAAAAATCCTCACTTCGTCATCTTTATGAATACGCTAGGACTCTTTGGGTTATCTATTGTCTTGGTGGTGGCTTTTTATTATCAATTGGTAAAGTTTGAGTTACCTTGTCCCCTTTGTTTGCTGCAGCGCGTTGGATTGATGCTGGCAGGTTGTGGGTTCTTACTCAATATTCACCATAAGGTGAAAAATACCCATTATGGTATGGTTATTCTTGGTTGTATGGTAACCAGTGCTGTGGCAGCACGGCAAGTGTTTTTGCATATCACACCCGATGATTTAGGATATGGTTCAACGTTCTTTGGATTGCATTTTTATACTTGGGCTTTCATTATTTCTGTCCTTTGTATCTTTGCTGTCTCATTTGTCATGATTTTAGGCGAATTGGCACACAAGTTCAAAGAATTTTCTCCTTTTCCAGTCTTGAGTAAAGCAGCAAGTTTCTTATTTGTGTTTTTGATTGCGGCAAATTTGATTTCTACTATACTGGAATGTGGTGGTGGGCAATGTGCCGATGATCCTGTAAGGTATGAATTGTTATCAAATTGGTTCCCTTCACAGTCTTGAAATTTTTTAATAATCCCTCATCATAATTTTTATTGTTAAAGAAGCGGAAATATTTAAGAATCCGCTTCTTTTTTATTTATTGGGAAGACATTTCAGCAAGATTGTTCGATAATCTGATCTTTTATACCAACGCTGGCTTTTATGAGCGCTGGCGATTGATATTTTTTTTAGCGAAGACTTGTACTGTGAACCTTTTATGCTGTCTTTTGAGAGAGATGAAGGGATTGATTGGCTTGGAGGCGTTTGTAGAGAAGCCCCGGACTTTTGAGCCGCGTAGGTTAAAAAGCCTCGTTTTTTAAAGGTGCATTAACGATAAAAATTTTTTGTTCTTGATTTTTCTTAACATTGTGTTAAATTGACCTTTGTATTCATTTTGGTGCTTCTAAAGCTTTTTATTGCTTCTAGAGGGATTAATTTAAAATTTTGAAAGTTATGTGAATAATTTTCTGCAGAGGTTTGTTTATTAGAGGCAAACCTTTTTTTTTATCTAAGTTTTAGATGTTTTCTTTCAGTGTGAAGCCTTTTTTAGAAAAAGGTAAGCGTCTTGATGATGACTCTCTTCTTTATTAATATATTGATTTATAATAATAAATAACCATTTTTTAACGTGAAGCGCGTTGCTGAATATAATAAAATTTCTCATCACCAGTTCTCTCATATTAAATCAATTAAAATTACTTGGCTTGTACATCATAAGTGGTGGGTCGTGCATGTGGGTCAAAACTGTGCAAGAAAGGCATGCCTTTAATGAATTATCTCTTGAACTGAAGGCTGTCTGCAACATTGGGAGCTGGCAGAGTTTTGTGATGATGCCGGCTTTGTTCTTCCATAAGCGTAAACTTGTTTCTCTATAAGCGTAAAGATAAGGGGGCTGAATGGATTTTATACACTTCATGGGGGCTTTACCATTCCTTTACGGGCGGCGTTTTGCAAAATGGGTGTGACGAGCGTTGAGAGATCTTTCTTTAAAACAAGCGCGTGAATATGCAACACAAGTCTATTCCTTTTGGTGTGTTTTGTATTACGAAAAAAATTGATTTATAATAATGAGTTATCGTTGTGGATGTTGAACGAGAAAAACGAAAAGCTTCTCTCATTTCAAACTTTCTTATAGTCAATTAATTAAATGTACTCTTCTACGTTACAAAAAAGCACTGGATGTAAATAAAAATTCTTTTAAAAGTCGTAAAATGCTTCTTATGCACCCTTTTGATCGCTAGAATTTGTCGAAAAATTTTATGCTGCTCAATACAATAATAGGGCGGTTTATATCTATGATTTAAGTGAAAATAGGGGGATTTAGATGAAAAGGGAGGCGAGATTTTGATGACAGTTGTTGAAAACGTTATTGTATAATGCATTTTTTACAGATTTTCTGCTTTCTGTAAATATGCAAAAGCGTAAAAACGGAAATTTGTAAAAAAGGAAGCTGGGACTTTATGCGTGGTGTATGATTTTATCATGGCATGGAATGTGGAGAGAAGATTGGGGGGGTGGGGATGAAGAGTTTTATGAAGGGGAGGAGAAGTTTGGATGAAGAGGCGGGTGTGTTGACGAGAGAGGAGAGAGGGTGTGGGGAAAGTTGTTTTTGAAGTGGGATTGACCGGTGCTTTGCGTGTTCTTACTTTATGGTGGTGAAGGGGCAAGAATATTTTAAAATAGGACGTATCTGTCGCGTTTGATGCAACATTATCCTTTGTGGTGTCGTGATCTGAAATCAGCAGGGGAATTGGCTAGAGTAAGAAGCTGTATTGTTGACAAACCTATGTTTACAAAGTGATGCGGGGGGAATTTGAAAGTTTCGTTTGGCTGCTTTCTGTAAATGTGGAGAAGCATCAAAACGTTGATCCGTAAAATAAAAACGTATGTCCGTAAAATGATGCGGAGAATTTATGCTTTGTGTGCACTTTTGCTTAATCAGAAATCAACCATAAGATTGCTTTTTGTTTTTTCGGCTGGAGCTCTCTAAAATTTTTCAAAAGGGAATGTTCTTTTTCGCTGTATGTTTCTTGATCATAGTGTGCGGCATATGTTGAAAGATTTTCTTTTGTGGCAATATCTGCATAAAAAAAGCTTATGGGAACTTCCAGTTTTTGGGCGATTTTGAGTAAACACCCTGCGCTTACACGATTGAAGCCTTTTTCATATTTTTGGATTTGTTGAAAACTGACACCTAAATAGCTTCCTAATTCTTTTTGGGAAAGTCCCATGGCAATTCTTCTATGACGAATTCTTTTGCCTATCAGAATATCGATAAAATTTGGATTTTTGGTTTGCACTTCAAGCCCCCCTCCGGTTGCGAGCGCCCTCGCATTGGTATTCCGGGAGTCTAAAAGTACTGAGCTTAATCAGCTTTTTGCTTTTAGTGCTTAAAGCACCTGGACATAGCAAAATCTCCCGGAATTCCGGGATACCCGCAATGCGGGATAAATTTATGTATTAAGCTTTCGGGCTTTTAGCTCCCTATTTGATCGTTGCGTGGACGATCAAAAACACGTGCTTATCAATAAAGTAATTTCAGAAAATTGGCAAGAAAAATCAATATCCCATAAAATGGCGTGATTTGGAGGGGTGTGGAGTGCTGGTTTGAATTTGACTTAAGGGGGTATATGAATGGAATAATATTAATTGTTACTCTTTTGCTTAATCAGAAATCAGCCACAAGATTGCTTTTTGTTTTTTCGGCTGGAGCTCTCTAAAATTTTTCAAAAGGGAATGTTCTTTTTCGCTGTATGTTTCTTGATCATAGTGTGCGGCATATGTTGAAAGATTTTCTTTTGTGGCAATATCTGCATAAAAAAAGCTTATGGGAACTTCCAGTTTTTGGGCGATTTTGAGTAAACACCCTGCGCTTACACGATTGAAGCCTTTTTCATATTTTTGGATTTGTTGAAAACTGACACCTAAATAGCTTCCTAATTCTTTTTGGGAAAGTCCCATGGCAATTCTTCTATGACGAATTCTTTTGCCTATCAGAATATCGATAAAATTTGGATTTTTGGTTTGCACTTCAAGCCCCCCTCCGGTTGCGAGCGCCCTCGCATTGGTATTCCGGGAGTCAAAATACTGAGCTCTAGTCAGCTTTTTTGCTTTTAGTGCTTAAAGCACCTGGACATGGCAAAAACTCCCGGAATTCCGGGACACCCACAAGAGTGGGCTCATTTTACGCTAGAGCTTAGGGTTTTTGAATCCCTCTTGATCGCTGCGTAGACGATCAAAATATCTTTTAAGTGATAAAGTAATTTCAGGAGATTGGCAAATGAAAATAGTTTTTATTTATAAACTTTATTTTTTAATGAGAGGCTTTCCGCCTCTCAAACTCTCCGGAACGCTCACCAAAATCATGAGATCAGACCCGCTTTTAATGAGGGGACTAACAATCCTAGGTTCTTAAGGTCAAGGAGACCATTACATGGCGCCTAACGGCGTCCTTGACCCCCAGAACTTAACGGCTTGTTTTGTCCCTCTCACGCGGCTCCGAAATCATGATTAGAAGGGGAGCTTATAGGGGGGGTGATATCAGGCATATCAATTTATCAAGGTGTTTTTTAGAGTGTATGATGAGTATTTTAGGCTGGATTTTTTTGTCGCGTTTGATGAAATAATCTCGTTTGAGGGTGGGTGATCTGAAGTGTGCTTGGGGGAGATTGGCTAGGCAAGAAGCTGGGGTAATACTATTGTTTATAGAGTGGTGCGGTGTGGAAGTTTCATGTGGCTTTATTCTGTAAATACGTAAAAGCGTGAAAACGGAAATGTGTAAAAAAGGAAAAGGCTTTATGTCGTTAGAGGCGTTGTGGTTAATGATACGCAATGTATAGGGATCGTGTTTTCGAAGGTAGGAAGAACAACATAAATGGAAAGAGTGGCTTAGAGGAAGCGTGTGAAGAGAGAGAAAATGGGGAAGGCTGTATGGGAAATGCGTAGAGTATGAAGTGTGGGGCAGTGAAGCATGTTGTGAATGGTGTGTGAAGAATGGAGAAGGTTTTTGAGAAAAGGAAGGGCTTCTGGCGTGGGGGGAGTGGTGTTTATCTGAAGGGCGCATGTTTAAGGTGTGGAAGGTGAGGAAAAGTTGGAGAGAGGATGATTGTTCGTAAGTTGTAGAGGGATTAGTCAGAGGTGTTGTGAAAATGCTTTAGGGGAAAAAATTAGCGTAATTTCTTGTCACACTGAAACCAAAATCATCATAAAAATTGAAGGAAATTAGCGGGTAAAATTGGTGAAAAAAAAGTTTTGATTCTTAAGGTGTGGGATGACGTTTTTTGAGAGCATGGAAGAGTAAACTTGAAAAACCTTTCCCTTTTTGTGGAATTTTTATTCACAAACTTAAGAAAATAGGATATGAACGCTGGAAATAACGCGCAGCTTAACAAAATATGTGCACTGTAAAGGAAATGTTTGTTTATGTCAAAAGAAGAAGTTTTAGAATTTTCTGGTATCGTTACTGAACTCTTACCTAACGCGATGTTTCGTGTGAAACTGGAAAATGATCATGAAATTATTGCCCATACCGCTGGTAGAATGCGGAAAAATCGTATACGGGTGTTGGCCGGTGATAAAATCATGGTGGAAATGACACCTTATGATTTGACAAAAGGGCGTATTACATATCGCTATAAGTAGCCTCGTGGGTGGCTTGCACTTTTTTCTAAAAGCTATCATATTATTTCTATTATTTTTTAACAGTTTTTTAGTTTGCTTTTCATGAGTGAAAAAAGGGGAGTGTTTGAAGAGCCTTGAAAAACTGTAAAATCGATGCGGAAAAAGGATAAGGAGATCAATAGCGCTTAAAAGGGAGGCTAAAGGGGCGCGCTTAAAAAGGGGGCGCTAAAGGGGGCGAGAGGGAAGTCAATTGTGAAGGGGTGGAAATGAGAAATATAAGAGAGTGGGGGGAAAAACGTTTGGCAGATACTCTTACAGAAGAAATTTATTTGGTGCTTGCCTCCGCTTCACCAAGGCGTTTAGCGCTCTTGGCACAAATAGGGATTGATCCCCAGCAGGTTTATGCAAGCGATATTGATGAAACGCCAAAATTAAAAGAACATCCTGCAAACCTTGCCAAACGTTTGGCAAAAGAAAAAGCGCTGAAAGCCCAAGAAATTTTGCGCTGGTACAGTCAGAATGGTCAAGACGAGTTGCAGAATGGTCAAGAAAAATTACCTGGACAGAAAATGATTATCTTGGCGGCTGATACCGTGGTGGCTGTTGGGCGGACCATTTTCCCCAAACCAGAAAGCGAGGATGAGGCTTATGAATGTTTACGATACCTTTCTGGGCGTTCGCATAAGGTCTATGGTGCCATTTGTGCGCTCAATGAACGTGGAAAAATAACCGTAAAATTGGTTGAAAGTCGTGTTCGCTTTAGACGCTTAACCTCTGCCATGATGAAGGCTTACCTTGCTTCAGGAGAATGGCAAGGGAAAGCAGGTGGCTACGCTATCCAAGGAAAAGCAGGGGCTTTTGTTGTCCATATCACGGGTTCTTATTCTAATGTTGTGGGATTGCCTTTGGCTGAAACAGCCGATCTCTTGACCGCTTATCACTATCCACTTTTCACTCACTGGACTGAACAAACGCATTAGAAAAACTTTAAGGTAAGATCAATGCAAGGTGAAAAGCAACAAAAAGAGAAAAGCAAAAATGAAAAAAAAGCAACAGAAGAAAAGTTAATGAAGAAGCCAATGACAAAGGTGTGCCAAGAACAAAAAGAGCTAAATTTGCAAAAAGAGACCCGTCCTCCGCATCCTTGTCCTATTTGTGGTCAGATGTCACAAAAATCTTCTTATCCTTTTTGTTCCACACGGTGCCGAGCTATTGATCTTAATCGTTGGCTTTCAGGCTCTTATATTTTACCACCCCCACCACAAGTAAGTGATGAAGAAGAATAAAGAGTTCTCTTGAGAAAAGAACGCTAAAGCGTTTTTTTGTGTGGAAACTGAAGGGGAGGCGCGCGGGATTATCGTAAATGTATTTAAGAGCTGGATTAACGGCTTGCTTATTATCGTCATTCGCAAAGACGCAGATTAAGTTCAATCAACGATGGAAGTTTTAATACATATCTAAGACTTATCCCCAAAGGTTTTGTTTACCATGGATAATTATAAATTGCTTTGTTGCATGAAGGTCGATGGTGCTTTGTTGCGTGAAAGTTGTTGGTGCCTTTAGGGTGTGAGAGAAAAATTGATCATCTAATCAGTATTGCTAACGAAAAAAGAGGGGTGCGTGTTTTGGTGCAAAGAGATGGGGTAACAAAAAATTGCTTGTTGGTGCTTTGTTGCGTGAAAGTTGTTGGTACCTTTAGGGTGTGAGAGAAAAATTGATCATCTAATCAGTATTGCTAACAAAAAAGAGGGGCGCGTGTTTTTGTGCAAAGAGACGGGGTAACAAAAAATCGCTTGTTGGTGCTTTGTTGCGTGAAAGCTGTTGGTGCCTTTAGGGCGTGAGGAAGAATTGATCATCTGATCAGTATTGCTAACGAAAAAAGAGGGGTGCGTGTTTTGGTGCAAAGAGATGGGGTAACAAAAAATTGCTTGTTGGTGCTTTTGCTGGGTAATGGCGTGGTGTCATTTGGCGGTTGGATTGATTATATCGTGATTTTGACCGTATCTGTGTTCACGTGGAAAGCTGATCAATATGATGTCGCTTTTATTGGAGCGGCAACATTATTACCTGGTATCGTTCTGTCTAAGCCAATTGGAATGTTGGTAAGTCACCGTTCTATGATCCATTGGTTGCGGGCGTCACTGCTGTTACGGGCACTCTGTACTGTCGGTTTATTGATGGCGACGAGTCTGCAAGGATTTATTATACTGGCAGTTATTCGAGCGACATTCAACAGTCTAGCCATGCCTGCAATTTCCGTTCTTAGTGCAAATTCGGTGCCTGAAAACGGACGGACTCGTTACTATTCTGTGCTTAACATGATCAATAGCGCAGCAAAGATGATAGGACCTGCTTTGGGGAGTGCTCTGTCCATACTTTTATCAGATACCTATACTTTATTGTTTTCTGGATTTTTGACATTGCTAGGCTTTATGGTGTTTTGTTGTCTTGGTGCACAACCTGTCTCGTCGCTCATGATAAAAACAGCGAATACCATAAAATCAAAGCAGAGGCTTTATGGGACAACTTGGTATGCCTATGTGGCGGTGATGTTTGTGTATTTTGCCATGATCTTTATGGTGAATAATCAGTTGCCGGTTATTCTTAGTGCAATGAAAATGAATAAACAGGCTCTTGGGACGCTGGTATCGGCTTCGGCAATCGGTAATTTTCTCTATGGATTTTGGAGTGTGAAACAATCAAAGCATAAACCCCTTACAGGCAAAATATCAGAGTTGTTAATGCCGGCAATGTCAACAATGATTGGTTTTGTCATGATCTCAGTGTGCTTTTTTTACTTTGATTTACTCCGTATTGAGACTTTGTTGCTCTGTTTTTTCCTTATTGGAATGGTTAGCGCTTACTTTTCCATATCTTCTAACGTTTATCTGGTAAGCAATTTCAATGAACAGATTGGATTGGCTTCCGGATGGGTGCAGTCTATACAAAATTTAGCTATGTTGGTGGCGCCGTTTGTTGGAGCGTTTGTTTTAGGTCACACTTCGGCTGGAAAATTGTTCCTTCTTTCTGGATTGAGTGGATTATTCTGTTTATTGGCTATCAGGATATTGCTGAACCGTTCTTTGTTAATTGTTCGATCTCAATGATTGGCTCATCAATAAAACAAATATTTTAAATCATTTTTCTGAGATTTAGAGGACGTGGAGATAATCCAACATAGAGCAGCTTTTTTGACGTTATAGGTTTAATCTTTGATTTTTACTTAACCGCTCATATTTTTTTTCGGGGCTTTGCCTTCTTGACACTGTTCTACCGTCTCGTAAACGCAATAGGGGGCATGGTTTTGAGTAACAATGTCATTTTTGTTTAACTCCGCTTTGCTACGAATAGCCAAACTTAAAAAACTCAGCTGCCAATCCTTAATCAGCTTGACTTGAAGCAATAATGGAAACAGAAAACGAGGAGCTATAGTGTGAATTATCTTATATGCCGTAAAATATCATTCTTGGAGGTATGGTGATATCAGGTATGGGAAACTTTAGGCAGGGGGGTATGTTAATTGTTGCTCTTTTTCCTAATCAGAAATCAACCACAAGATTGCTTTTTGTTTTTTCGGCTGGAGGTCTCTAAAATTTTTCAAAAGAGTGTTTTCTTTTTCGCTATAGGTGTATTGGTCGTGGTGTAAGAGAGTTTCTTTTGTGGGAAGATCTTCTTTTGTGGCAATGTCTGCATAAAAAAAGCTTATAGGAACTTCCAGTTTTTGAGCGATTTCCAGTAAACATTTGGCACTTACACGATTTAAGCCTTTTTCGTATTTTTGGATTTGTTGGAAACTGACACCTAAATGGCTTCCTAATTCTTTTTGAGAAAACCCTATTGAAATGCGTCTGTGACGGATTCTTTTGCCTATCAAAATGTCGATAAAATGTGGATTTTTAGTTGGCACTTCAAGCCCCCCTCCGGTTGCGAGCGCCCTCGCATTGGTATTCCGGGAGTCTGAAAACACTGACTTGACTCAGCTTTTTGCTTTTAGTGCTCATCGCACCTGGACATAGCAAAATCTCCCGGAATTCCGGGATACCCGCAAAGCGGGATAAATTCATGTGTCAAGTCTTCGGGTTTTCAGTTCCCTATTGGTCGTCGCGTATATGACCAAACTTACAGTATTTATTCATAAGGCAATTTCAGGAGATTGGCAAGAAAAATGAAAATATTTTTGGATCTCAAGAATTATCCTCTTATGCTGTGAAAAAATGCTTTTTGAGGTTGATATCAGGCATATCAATTTCCGTATCTAGGTATGGGCGCGTGTGTGTTGAATATTTTAGGGGTGGGCTTGTTTGTAGCGCCTTTTGAAGCACTCTCCTTTGAGGGGGCGTGATCTGAAGCTTATATTTTAGAGGGATTAACGAATAATGTTGATTGTTGTGCTTTTGCTTAATCAGAAATCAACCACAAGATTGCTTTTTGTTTTTTCGGCTGGAGGTCTCTAAAATTTTTTAAAAGGGTGTGTTCTTTTTCGCTATAGGTGTATTGGTCGTGGTGTGAGGTATTTTCTTTTGTGGGAAGATCTTCTTTTGTAGCAATATCTGCATAAAAAAAGTTTACGGGAACTTCTAGTTTTTGAGCGATTTTGAGTAAATACCCTACGCTTACACGATTGAAGCCTTTTTCGTATTTTTGGATTTGTTGGAAACTGACACCTAAATGGCTTCCTAATTCTTTTTGGGAAAGGCTCATTGAAATGCGTCTGTGGCGGATTCTTTTGCCTATCAAAATGTCGATAAAATGTGGATTTTTAGTTGGCACTTCAAGCCCCCCTCCGGTTGCGAGCGCCCTCGCATTGGTATTCCGGGAGGTTGAAAATACTGAGCTCAGTCAGCCTTTTGCTTTTAGTGCTTACCGCACTTGGACATAGCAAAAGCTCCCGGAATTCCGGGATACCCGCAAAGCGGGATAAATTTATGTACTGAGCGTTCGGGTTTTCAACTCCCTATTTGATCGTTGCGTGGACGATCAAAAACACACTTTAAGTGATAAAGTAATTTCAGGAGATTGGCAAGAGAAATGAAAATAATTTCAAAGACTATAAAATTGGGTACTTTTTAAAAAAGTGCGAAATATGGATTATAAATCGCGTCTTTTGCTTAATCAGAAATGTCGATAAAATGTGGATTTTTGGTTTGCACTTCAAGCCCCCCTCCGGTTGCGAGCGCCCTCGCATTGGTATTCCGGGAGTAACAAGTACTGAACCCTAGTCAGCTTTTTGCTTTTAGTGCGGAAACGCACCTGGACATAGCAAAATCTCCCGGAATTCTAAGGATATTCGAAAAAGTGGGCTCAATTGTACGCTCGGACTTAGGGCTTTTAGTTCCCTGTTGATCGCTGCGTGGACGATCAAAATTACACTTTAAGTGATAAAGTAATTTCAGAAAATTGGCAAGAAAAATGAAAAATTTTCTATTCTGTTATACCGTAAAACGGCGCTATTTGAAGGAGGAGTGAAGAGCTTGAATATTCAGGGTAGGGCTTGATTTGTTGAGCCTGGTGAAGTGCTGTCTTTTTTGGGGGGGGGAGACTGTAAGGTACTAGGCAAAAAGCTGGGTTCGTTTTCAGAACAGTGTTTACAGTGCAGCGCGGGGTGGTGATGTGGAAATTTTATTTGGCTGACTTCTGTAATAACGTAAAAGCGTTAAAACGTATATCCGTAAAATGATGCGGGGGATTTGTGCTTTGTGTATACTTTTATTTGGCGTGGAATGTGGTGAGATAAATGGGGGAATGCATTTGTGAGTGGAGAGGGGAAAGCTGGGATGAAAAGGGGTGTTAAGTGCGTTTTCTGGAGAAGAGTATGTGGAGAATATTTGGAGGAAGGGCTTATTTGTCTTGTCTGATGAAACAGCATTTTTTGATATGTGGGATAGCCATATGAAATAATCAGCAGGGGAATCTAATAGACAAGAAATCAGATTTTTGCAGAGCAGTGTTTACAGAGCAGTGCGTGGGGTGAATCTTTCGTTGGCTATTTTCTGTGAATGTGTAAAAGCGTAAAAATGTGAATCTGTTAAAGTGAAGAGGAGGATTTATGGATTTATGCATTGTGCGTGTTTTGGTGGCACGTTGGGTTTTTGCATGGATGGGGTGAGATAAATGGGGAGAGAACGAGCTTGTGAATCGAGGAGGGAAGCTGGAATGAAGAGTGCTGTAAGTCGTAAATGTTTGATGGGAGAGAAAAAGGAGTGCGTGGAATGGGAGAGTGCCTATGGACAAGGGGAGGGTGTGGATAAGAGGTGGGGGTAGTTTAAAGGGATGCGTGAAGGGATGGTGTGAGGGTGATAGAAGAGGGAGGGTGAGGCTTTTATTAAAGGGTGCTGTGGTTTTGAAAGGGGGTGAGAATGGAGAAAATACGCTGGAAAGTATGATGATGAGGTGAGCTAATTTTGGGGGCACGTTGGGTTTTTGCATGGATGGGGTGAGATAAATGGGGGGAGAACGAGAGCTTGTTAATCGAGGAGGGAAGCTGGAATGAAGAGTGCTGTAAGTCGTAAATGTGTGATGGGAGAGAAAAGGGGGGCGTGGAATGGAGAGAGTGCCTATGGACAAGGGGAGGGTGTGGATAAGAGGCGGGGGTAGTGCAAAGGGATGCGTGAAGGGATGGTGTGAGGGTGATAGAAGAGGGAGGTGAGGATTTTATTAAAGGGTGTTGTGGTTTTGAAAGAGGATGAGAATGGAGAAAATGCGCTGGAAAGTATGATGATGAGGTGAGCTAAAGGGATGAGAGCAGGGCTCGAAAAAATAACTGGGAAAGGGAGCCGTGGTGGGGAAATGAAAAAAAACTTTCTCACCCCCAGTTGTTTTCAAAGGGGAGTGAGGGGCTTATCAAGAAGAAAAAAGTTAGTTTCTTTTCATAATTTTCCAAGTTTTTCCATCAGACATATACATAATCTTTTGACCTGTGGTTATCTTTTGTGTGCCGTGAGTGGTGTGAAGCGTAGAACTGAAAGCCGCTAGATGATCTATAAAGATTGATTTCCACTTAAATGAATCAGGAGATGGCAAAAAGATATTGGGTGCCCAAGAACGATTTTTTGAACGAATAACGACAAGCTCTTTTTGTTTCAAAACGTTAGAAATTGTTTCTGCAGACAGATCTTTCTCATTGGAAATTTGTATTTCTGGTTTAGTAGTAGGCGAGGCTAAACCTCCAAAGTCGCTTATACTTGTCATGCAAAAGTTGGATGTACATGATGTTTGGATGAGGTCAGAATCTCGACACTTTCCTTGATTAGAAGCTTTCAGACTCCCTTCGTGTAGCTTGTTTTGTTTTATGCCTTGAGGCTCAAAAAAAATCGAACTTTGCGGACTTAAATCATAACAGGAGGAGAGATGTCTCTTCCAACGAGAATGGTCTTCAACAAAACTTGAAGATTTACGGAGTTGTCCAAATGTATTTGGTACTTCTATGGTCCCAATATTCACTTTTTTACCCGTTATAAAATCGACTACTGTCGCTGTAACTAGATTTCCATTTTTTTCAACATATAATCGATATCTGCGTCCCATCTCCCATGGAAAGTTAATTTCACATCGTACTCCTGAACCTTCCTGAGTAAAATGCTTGCATGTATTACCCTTCCATCCCGTTGCATTCCAGATAGAAAAATGAATGGTACGGCCGCTCCTGTTGAAAAAACCAATTTGTCCACTTTTTCCATTTTGGAATTCAAATTTATTTCCCCAGAAATAGATGGAGTTAGGCCCACCATCGTAATTTACTTGCTGGGTGAAAACAAATAGATCAAATGATGCATTTTTAAGCCATTCATGCTCTATTGTAATAACTTTGCCGGCAAAAATGGCATAGCTTGGTTTACTTATCAGAAGGAATAAAAGTATTAAAATAACCTTTTTTACAGTATGGTACATACTCAAATCCTCTATCTTAATAAAAATAGTGTAACTTTATAAGTATTAAAGCACATATTCAATGTTTTGTTAAGTAAAATTAGAGAAAATACTTTAATGTTTACTCTAAACTATATGCTGTAAAGACTACTTTGTTTAAAGTGTTTTTGCATGCTCCTTTTCTGCTGTTCAAATTTAAGTTTAATGGTGGAATTTAGGGGTGATGGTTTAAAAAGGGGAGTGATGATGTGGGGTATAAGAAAAGTTGCGGTTTTTATTTAAAATGATAGCGTATTTTTTTTCTCCCTCTTGCTATGAGGCTTGTAGAAACCCATATTCTTTTTAGCACTATGGTTCTTCTTCATGCTGCTTGTTTCGCGGTGTTTTTTAGAGGCTGGAAAATCCTTTCTGGATGTTTCTTTTGTGGAATATTGGAGAGGTTAAAGTGTGGTGATGGCTTGAGATTTAAGGAAAAAAAATGAACTTGGAAAAATATAGCGAACGCGTGCAGGGTTTTTTACAATCAGCACAAAATAGCGCTCTTGCTTCTGATCATCAGCAGTTTTTGCCGGAGCATTTCCTGAAAGTGTTGTTAGACGATTCTCAAGGATTGGCTGCATCGCTTATCCAAAACGCTGGTGGTGATCTTACTCTTATTCAAAAGGCGCTAAAAGAAGCACTTGATGCTTTGCCTAAAGTGCAGGGGGGAAATGGACAGCTCTATCTTTCTCAGCCATTGGCAAAAGTTTTCGCGCTGGCTGAGGATATTGCGAAAAAAGCCGGTGATCAGTTTGTGACCGTGGAGCGCATGTTGCAAGCGCTGATCATGGAAAAGACCGCAAAAACAGCCGATATTTTAACAAGTGGAGGATTGACCCCGCAAGCGCTTAATCGGGCAATTAATGCGCTGCGGAAAGGAAAAACAGCAACAAGCCCCCATGCTGAAGGACAATATGATGCCTTGCAAAAATATGCCCGGGATCTCACAAAAGATGCCCGTGAAGGAAAACTCGACCCTGTGATTGGGCGGGAAGAGGAAATCCGCCGCACTATTCAGGTGCTTTCACGGCGTACCAAAAATAATCCCGTGTTGATTGGTGAGCCTGGGGTGGGGAAAACAGCTATTGTGGAAGGGTTAGCTCTGCGCATTATCAATGGCGATGTGCCTGAAACTTTGCGGGATAAACAGCTTCATGCGTTGGATATGGGAGCGCTTATCGCTGGTGCAAAGTATCGTGGGGAATTCGAAGAGCGCCTTAAAGCGGTGCTGGCAGAGGTGCAAGCCGAAAATGGACAAATTATCCTCTTTATTGATGAATTGCACAATCTTGTTGGCGCTGGAAAATCTGACGGTCCTATGGATGCTTCTAACTTGTTAAAACCTGCTCTTGCACGCGGAGAACTCCATTGTGTGGGCGCTACTACGCTCGATGAATATCGAAAATATGTCGAAAAAGACGCTGCTCTTGCACGCCGCTTCCAACCTGTCTTTGTACCTGAACCCTCTTTGGAAGATACTATTTCTATTTTGCGCGGTATTAAGGAAAAATATGAACAACATCACAAAGTTCGTTTGGCTGATAGTGCTTTAATTGCAGCTGCAAAGCTTTCTTCACGCTATATTACGGATCGCTTCTTGCCGGATAAAGCTATTGATCTGATCGATGAAGCGGCTGCGCGGTTGCGTATGCAGGTCGATTCAAAGCCGGAAGAACTCGATGCTGTTGATCGGCGTATTTTACAGTTGAAGATCGAACGGGAAGCTTTGAAAACAGATGTCGAGCCAACAGCAAAAGAACGTTTGGAAAATGTGCAGGAGGAACTCAAAACATTGGAACAACAGTCCGCTGAGATGACAAGTGCTTGGCAGGCCGAGAAACAAAAATTAGGGCATGCTGCCGATTTGAAAAAACAACTCGAAGAAGCCCGTAATGCTTTGGCTATTGCACAGCGTGATGGACAATTCCAACGCGCTGGAGAGCTCGCTTATAGTGTCATTCCTGAACTCGAAAAACAATTGAGTATCGCGGAAAATGATGACCAACAAAATCATCTCGTCGAAGAGACGGTTACTGCTGAACATGTGGCGCGGATTGTTTCACGCTGGACCGGTATTCCTGTTGATCGAATGCTGGAGGCAGAACGGGAGGCGCTGTTGCGGATGGAAGATGAAATTAGCAAACGTGTGATTGGGCAGGGAGAGGCTGTGCAAGCTGTTTCTCGTGCTGTACGTCGTGCGCGTGCAGGGTTGCAAGATCCTAATCGGCCGCTTGGCTCTTTCATGTTTTTGGGTCCTACTGGTGTGGGGAAAACCGAATTAACCAAAGCACTGGCCGCTTTTCTTTTCCAAGACCCCAATGCCATGTTGCGTATTGATATGTCAGAATATATGGAAAAACATGCTGGGGCGAGGCTGATTGGGGCACCTCCCGGATATGTCGGATATGAAGAAGGGGGAGTGCTGACCGAAGCTGTACGTAGAAGACCGTACCAGGTCATTTTATTCGATGAAATTGAAAAAGCACACCCTGATATTTTTAATCTCTTGTTGCAAGTGTTGGATGAGGGACGCTTGACGGATAGCCAGGGCAGAACTGTCGACTTTCGTAACACTTTGTTGATTATGACTTCTAATCTTGGTGCTGAGTTTTTAACTGCTTTGCCTGAAGGGCAAACAACCGATCAGGCAAAAAATGATGTTATGAATGTCGTTAAAGCGGCTTTCCGTCCTGAATTTTTAAACCGTATTGATGAGATTATTCTCTTTCAAAGGCTGCAACGTCACGATATGGAAGCTATCGTCGATATTCAGATAGAACATTTGCAAAATTTGCTCAATGAACGCAAAATAACTTTGCAAATCGAGCCAGAGGTGAGAAAATTTCTTGCCGATAAGGGCTATGATCCCCTTTATGGTGCGCGTCCGCTTAAACGGATTATCCAAAAAGAAATTCAAGACCCACTGGCGGAAAATATCTTATTTGGAAAAATTCACGATGAGACAACGGTGAAAATTACAAAACAAGGAGATCGGTTGGAATTTTTGCCTGAAGATTAAGTTTGGAAAAATTCATGGTATAAAGGGCGGTGATAATCCTATTATGTGATAAACACCGCTCTTTGAAGCGTGCTGATTTAGAAAAATTCACGATGAGACAGCGGTATTTTATTGCAAAGCAAAGGGAGTGGCTGGTGTTTTTGCATGTTAAATCAGCGTTTTCGAATATCGTAGGATTCTTTTACTTCTGTTTGTCGTGAAAACTATTTTCTTGCAATTTTATAAGTGAAGTCACAAGCGGGATTGCTTTATTGCTTTGTGCGTAAAAACGTTAGAGAGAAATGCCGTTTATCCGCCGTAAAACATTGCTCTTTGAGGGGGTGTGGGGGATTTTAGACGAAGATATTTTGATGATGGATTGGAGTTTTGCTGTTTAAGAAAAAGGTGGAGGATGCGTAAAATGCACTGCTCTCTCATTTTTTCGGTGATGTGCGTTTTTTTGCTTTAAAATTTTGCTAAAAGTTTTTTTTAACTGTTTGATTGATTGCACTCTTGTTAGTGGCTCGTAGATAATGAAGCATGATTATCTGCACAATCAAGTTTGCTCCTTTGCAGTTTTTTAATCAAGATAAAGACTTAAAAAAGCTCCCTAACCTGTTTTGGTTAAAATTTTCGCTATTCGTGTTACAAAGACAAGTTTAAGTGGAGGTGTATATTAAAAATATCATCTATATCTTAATTTAGTTTACTTTACTTATTTACCAATAAACTATAATATGGTAAATATTAAGTAAAATAAACAGATAATGAACTTTTTTCAAGAACTTTAATAAGAACTGTATTGGAGTTTATTGATAAAAAGGGTCATTTGAAATTTAAATGGGGGGTATAATCTCATGAAATTAGCTACAAACTTAGCCACAAACAAGGAATTAATTAACAGCTGGTTTGCAAAGGAAGTTAAGAGTTACAATCGGCGTATTCCAGAAGGCTTAAAGGATTTCTACGAGGATAGGAAAGATTCGTTAATAAGTGATGATAAGCTTCAACAGGAAATTTTGGACTCTTTAATACAGCGTATATCGTTAACACCGGATGATTCCAATCCATTAAAGATGTTTCTTGAACAAGGCATTTCTTTTAGGGAGGAGCAAGGGGCGAGAGTTTTTGATACTATTAGAGGTGAGCATTCGATATCTGTTAAAAGTGGAGAAAGCGTTGATCCATTTAAAGTGAATGATCCAAAAATTGACGCATCATCTATACCGGACAAACGAGAAAATACCCATACATTTACGATGACGTGTGATCGAAGAGAGCGTGCTTTTAGAGAAGAGTGTGGGCTGGACAATCTTTTAGAAGAGATTAGATCGTCTGTCCGAGAGCAGGATAATGTTGAGAGTTACAATTGGTTAGAAAAGCTTATTGATCGTGCAGTAAACAGTGAAGTTGCACCGTTACAAGAAACACAAGAAATCTACATTCCAGACATTCGTGATCATCGTTTAGATGAAAAATCATATGAGCTCGCTATAAAAATCATTCGACGAGCAGTCAGATGTCTTGGGGTTCCCTCACGTTTGTACAATGCTTGTTATTTTCAAAAAGCTTTTTCTTTGCGTGATCTTGTATTCATTTTTGGCATAGGTGCTCAATTTGATATAAATGCTCTAGTTCTTAACGAAGTCATGAATATATCGACAGTTTGTGACGCTAAAAATAACCTTTTAAAAGTAAAAGATTTTGGTGAGAAAAATAGCGATGTTATTGGTCTTGCTATGTCAAAAAAAGCGATATCTATCGATGACTTAAAAATAAAAAGGTATAGCGAGTTTGATCCAAACAATTTGCGCACGAATATCTTTTTTCATATTTCGCAATCGTCATTATTTCGTCCGTTTGAAACAATGATTGTTTTTAAAGCAGGGACTGATGATCAGATTGAAAAAACAATAAAAAGGTATGAAGGCACCAATGACATGAAGTTAAAAGAAGAAGCAGAGAAAGAAGCTTTAAAAAGAGTGAAAGTGCTATAAAAAGACTAATTGAGGCATTCAAAAGTCATTGGAAAATTATAAGTGACAACAAAAATGCAGCTGATTATCCTAGTCTGCCGTAAAACATTGCTCTTTGAAGGGGTGTGGTGTGCTAGAATATTTGAGGGCAGGGTTTGAGTTATTGAGCCTGATGAAGTGCTGTTGTTTGAGGGGAAGCTGGTTTGAATTTGACTTAAGGGGGGGATATGAATGGAATAATGTTGATCGTTGCGCTTTTGCTTAATCAGAAATTAGCCACAAGATTGCTTTTTGTTTTTTCGGCTGGAGTTCTCTAAAATTTTTCAAAAGGGTGTGTTCTTTTTCGCTATAGGTTTCTTGATTGTGGTGTAAGAGGGTTTCTTTTGTGGGAAGATCTTCTTTTGTGGCAATGTCTGCATAAAAAAAGTTCATAGGAACTTCTAGTTTTTGAGCGATTTCCAGTAAACATTTGGCACTTACACGATTGAAGCCTTTTTCGTATTTTTGGATTTGTTGGAAACTGACACCTAAATAGCTTCCTAATTCTTTTTGGGAAAGCCCTATTGCAATGCGTCTGTGACGGATTCTTTTGCCTATCAAAATATCGATAAAATGTGGATTTCTAGTTGGCACTTCAAGCCCCCCTCCGGTTGCGAGCGCCCTCGCATTGGTATTCCGGGAGCCTGAAAGCACTGACCTCGAATCAGCATTTTGCTTTTAGTGCTCATCGCACCTGGACATAGCAAAATCTCCCGGAATCCCGGGACACCCACAAAAGTGGGTTCATTCTTATGTATCGAGGTTTCGGGCTTTCAGTTCCCTATTGATCGTCGCGTATACGACCAAACTCACCCTTTAAGTAATAAAGTAGTTTCAGAAAATTGGCAAGAAAAATCAAAATAATCTCAAAGACTATAAGATTGGGTACTTTTTAAAAAAGTGCGAAATATGGATTATAAATCGCGTTTTTTGCTTAATCAGAAATGTCGATAAAATGTGGATTTTTGGTTTGCACTTCAAGCCCCCCGCTAGGGGCGAGCGCCCTCGCATTGGTATTCCGGGAGTCAAAAATACTGAACCTAAATCAGCTTTTTGCTTTTAGTGCTCATCGCACCTGGACATAGCAAAAACTCCCGGAATTCCGGGATACCCACAAAAGTGGGATAAATTTATGTTTAGGTTTCGGGTCTTCAACTCCCTATTGATCGTTGCGTGGACGATCAAAATCACACTTTAAGTGATAAAGTAATTTCAGAAGATTGGCAAGAAAAATCAAGAATTTTCTATTCTATTATGCCGTAAAACATTGCTCTTTGAAGGGGAGCTGGTTTGAATTTGACTTAAGGGGGATATGAATGGAATAATGTTGATTAGTGCGCTGTTGCTTAATCAGAAATTAACCACAAGATTGCTTTTTGTTTTTTCGCTTCGAGCTCTCTAAAGTTTTTCAAAAGAGTGTGTTCTTTTTCGCTATAGGTTTCTTGATTGTGGTGTAAGAGGGTTTCTTTTGTTGAAAGATTTTCTTTTGTGGCAATGTCTGCATAAAAAAAGTTCATAGGAACTTCTAGTTTTTGAGCGATTTCTAGTAAACATTTGGCACTTACACGGTTTAAGCCTTTTTCGTATTTTTGGATTTGTTGGAAACTGACACCTAAATAGCTTCCTAATTCTTTTTGGGAAAGCCCTATTGCAATGCGTCTGTGACGGATTCTTTTGCCTATCAAAATATCGATAAAATGTGGATTTCTAGTTGGCACTTCAAGCCCCCCTCCGGTTGCGAGCGCCCTCGCATTGGTATTCCGGGAGTTAAAAACACTGACTTGACTCAGCTTTTTGCTTTTAGTGCCAAAGCACCTGGACATAGCAAAATCTCCCGGAATTCCGGGATACCCGCAAAGCGGGATAAATTTATGTGTCAAGTCTTCGGGTTTTTAATCCCTATTGATCGTTGCGTAGACGATCAAAATTACACTTTAAGTGATAAAGTAATTTCAGAAGATTGGCAAGAAAAATCAATGTGCTATAAAACGGCGTTATTTGGAGGGGGGATGATATCAAGTATATCAATTTCCACATTTAGGTGTTTTTTAGAGTGTGTGGTGAATATTTTTGGCTGGGCTTATCTTGTCTGGTCTGATGAAACATTTTCTTTTGAGGGGCGGGTCTGAAGACTGTAAGGGTACTAGGCAAAAAGCTGGATTCGTTTATAGACTATTGTTTATAGAGCTGTGCGGGGTGGTGAACTTTTCGTTGGCTTTGTTCTGTAAAGATGTAAAAACGTAAAAATGTGAATCTGTAAAAGTGAAGTGGGGGGATTTGTGGATTATATATTGTGCGTGTTTTTGGTCACTTTGGGCTTTTGGGGGCGTGGAATGTGGTGCGAGAATTGGGGGGAAGTGTCTTCGTGAATGGAAGTTTAGAGGAAGAGTGCTGTTAAGTTGTTAAGTGTGTGACGGGAGAGAAAAAGGGGAATGGAGGATGAAGAGAGTGCGCATGGATAGGAGGAGAGTGTGGGTAAGGCGGTGGTGCAAAGAGATGCGTGAAGGATGGCGGTTTTGGAGATAGGGCTTGATTTGTCGAGCCTGATGACGTGCTGTCGTTTGAGAAGTGGTTGGGTGTAAGCTTTATTTTGTGGGGAAAGTTGCTTTTTATTGTGGGATTGTAGACTAGTGCTGGTTGGGAATTTTCATTCTTTGAGACGTGGGGTGGAGGTCAATGTAATAATATGGAAGATTGTGATCTCATAATTTTTACATTCTTTCTTTTTTTAAAGCAAATAAGCAAGAAAAATTAATATATTACTTGATATTAGAGTAAATGCTTATATCAAGAGGAGTATTTCTTTAAAAATTTTCACTTAACTTATTAAGCGATTTATTAGAATAAAAGACTCTTCTGAAGTTCATATCACCAATTGTAGCGAAGGAAGTGTAACTTTAAGTGTAGCAAAGTTTAACATCGGATGGTTGATATGAATTTGTTTTTAAAAAAGAGTCCATTAGCTCTTTTTTGCTCTCTCTTTATTTCCAAAGTTGGTGATTATGCTTATGAAGTTGTTTTTATTTTACTGGTCTTAGAATTAACAGATAACACCTTTTTTACAGGTCTTGTGTATTTTTTTCGATTTATCCCTTTTCTCTTTTTTGGCCCTATAGGAGGTTGGTTAGCGGATAATTTTTCTTTGAAGAAAAATATGATCTTAAGTGAAGTTGTTAGATTATTAGCTTCATTGTTTGTTTTTATAACCACTATAACAGGTACGGCACATATCATTGTTCTTATTTTTGCAGCAATATGTACAACGATAGGAAGAAGTATTTTCCAACCAAGTTTTCAAGCTGCTATTCCCAGAATGTTTTCAATAAAAGATCTTACAAAGGCCAATAGCATTGCTCAAATTATCATGGAAACGGCAGCCGTCATTGGCCCTTTGGTTTGTTCCATACTGCTTTTTTTAGCAAATAAATCGGCAGTACTCATTTTTGATTTTTTTACCTATTTTATATCTATTATCATGTTATTTAATCTCATGAATTTAAATTCAAGCGAGAGTAAATCATTCAATTTTATAAAAATTTATCGAGAAACAGCTTCATATCTTAAATATATTTCTACAGAAAATAATAATTTATTTATTACGCTCGTTGGATCGTCGTTTGCTATTCTCTTTACGGGTGCTATTTTAAGATTTTTAATTCCAGCTTTTGTTCTTTTTGTGGGGGGAGAGGAGAGCCTTGTGAGTTATATTTTTTCTCTCATGGCTGTTGGAACTATTGTTGGTGGTTTGTTCTATAGTAAAATTATATTAAATATTACATCGTTGAAGCTCATGATATTTTGGCTTCTTTATGGGGTTATTCTGTTTGTTATGCCCTTAGCTGCAGAAATTTATTTAAAATTCCTTCTCGTGTTAGCATTTGTTCTAGGATTTATTGGTGCCTTTGTGGATATTGGTTTAGTCTCAGCTATTCAATTATATTCTCGTCGTGAAGATTTTGGTAAGAGCTTTGGAACCTTTTCAACTTTAGCAAACTCTGCGGAAGCAATGTCTGGCTTTATTGCTGGACTTTTGGCTCTCGTGGGATTGTTAAGCTCTTTTTTAGCTATGTCCGCATTAATTATTTCCACCGGAATTATTGGCGTTGTAAAAATTAAGAAAAATAAAGAGTTAACACCTCTTAACACGACAGTCGATGACGACCATTGATATATTTTATATCTCCATGCCGTTTCTTTTTTCTAAAGACGGTTCGCTCATTATCTTATTCATGAGGTAAAAACACAGCTCTTTGAAGGGGGTGATCTGAAACGAATGAGTGGTCAGTGGTGGAAACTTGCTAGGCAAGCATTTGAATTCTTTACAGACCGTTGTTTATAGAGTGGTACGGGGCGGTGAACCTTTCCTTGGCTTCGTTCTGTAATGATGTAAAAGCGTAAAAATGTGAATCTGTAAAAGTGAAGTGGGGGATTTGTGGTTTATATATTGTGCGTGTTTTTGGTCACTTTGGGCTTTTGGGGGCGCGGAATGTGGTGAGAAGGATTGGGGGGAAGTGTTTTTGTGAATGGAGGGGAAATGAAGGGTGCTGTGCGTTGGTTTATGTAATGCAACACACCATGAAAGTAAGTATACATATACTATATGCTTTACATGTGTTTTTTCGTACTTTTAACATATATATTTTGTGTCTTAAACATAAGCTTTGAGTACTATGAGAGATGGTGGTCGTTTTTTTAAACAAGCGAGAAAGTGATTAACTAATGCTTGATAGTAAAGAAATATGTTGTTAAGGCTATTCTTTGAAAGGAGGCTCTTATTTCTGGTGTAGGAGCTTCTCAGAAGAGAATGCAATTAATAGGGGAGTTAAGATGTCAAAATATTTATTTCCGTTACCGCTTGTATTGGTGGCTGGTTGTGCATCTATCAGTAATTATTCATCAAGTTATGTCAGTCCAAATATTACGAAAGATGATGTAAAATTAATTGCTAACGATTTTGTTCGTAATCTTAAAAAACCTTTACCGCCCGCTACAACAATACTTATTGTGAAAAAAAATAAAACAGAAGACAACTTTACTCCTCTATTTATTGATCTCTTGCGACGGAATGGATATAACGTGATCTATACAGATCAACCAAACAAACAGCAAAATGGTGTAATCTTGACTTATCAAATAATGCCAATAAAGACAGGTATCATGTCTATGGTTTCTTATGATGAGGTTGGAGTAACCCGTTATTATATCCGTACTTATAATAGATGAAACCCCTTTGCCGGTTTGTCTCAAAGAAGTAGATAATGAAGAAATGTGTTTCAGGGGAAGTGTTGGGATTGAATTAATCAATAAAAATTTGCAGATGTGAAAATTGCATATTCAGACGATAGTTATTCATCGTCTCGTTTACAATTTCAGTGTTGTAACGAAGAAAGATGTCGTTTTATCTGTTTGCAATTCTTCATGTTCTGTCTCAGTTATATAGCGCTTTTATCGTTTCTGTCTTATAGAAAATTACTTTCTGTTCTACGGCTCTATATGCCAATCTAATAGTCAGATCTAAACAATCAAATTCATATGAGCTCTTTACAGAAATCTGTTGTTTGAGATTGTTGTAAAGGTGTTTTGTTTTTATCAAATTATCGCGTGGTGGTTTGGGAGTTTCCTTTGGCTGCGTTCTGTAATGATGTAAAAGCGTAAAAATGTGAATCTGTAAAATGAAGCGGAGGATTTGTGCTTTGTGAGAGCTTTTATCATGGCATGGAATGTGGTGGGAAGGATTGGGGGAAGTGTCTTCGTGAATGGAGGAGAAAGTTGGGATGAAGAGTGTTGTTGAAGTGCGTTTTCTGGAGAAGAGTGTGTGGGGAATGGCTGTGAACAGATTGCAGAGTTGATGTGTAAAGAGATGTGAAGAGAGAAAAATTGTGGTTGGCGTTTATATTCTATGCGGAGCTTAACAATTATAGTTGCATCTATATTTGTATGGGGATATCCGTGAAATGGGTGTGAGAAGCATTGAGAAGTGTTTTTTTTAATAAGTGGGTGAATGAGCAATACAATGAAAGCCTATTTAGGAGAAATCCTATTTTAGCTCTTGTTGTTTTAGACATTGTGTTTTGTATGAGGGGCATTTTGCAGGGAAGGGTGTTTTGAGGGATGTGGCTTCCTTAAAGAAAAACACAAAAATATCAAAAGAAAAATATAAAAACTTGACAAGGTAAATGTAAAAAGGTATCATAATGATACAATCGGAATTGTGCGTTTAAATCAGATGAGATCTTTTGATAAGATTCTGTGAGAGGGGTGGGGATGTTTTTCCAAGGTTTTGGTGTTTTTATCCTATTTTGAAGTTTGTTATCCTATGATGTCGTAAACCGTTTTTTGAGATGTGGTGATATCAGGCGGGCAAGGCTTTAGGCAGAGGGGAATATTGGCAAAGGATGTCGATTGATGCGCTTTTGCCTAATCAGAAATTAACCACAAGATTGCTTTTTGTTTTTTCGCTTCGAGCTCTCTAAAGTTTTTCAAAAGTGCGTATTCTTTTTCGCTGTATGTGTCTTGATCGTGGTGTAAGGCATGTTCTTTTGTGGGAATATCTGCTGTTAAAAGGTCCGCATAAAAAAAGTTCATAGGAACCTCTAGTTTTTTAGCAATTTCGAGCAAACACCCCGCGCTTACACGATTAGATCCTTTTTCGTATTTCTGGATTTGTTGAAAACTGACACCTAAATAGCTTCCTAATTCCTTTTGAGAAAGTCCCATTGAAATTCTTCTATGACGGATCTTTTTACCTATTGAAATGTCGTTGAAATGTGAATTTTTAGTTTGCACTTCAAGCTCCCCTCCGGTTGCGAGCGCCCTCGCATTGGTATTCCGGGAGTAGTAAAGTACTGAGCTCTAGTCAGCATTTTTGCTTTTAGTGCTTATCACACCTGGACATAGCAAAAACTCCCGGAATCCCGGGACACCCACAAAGTGGGTTCATTCTTACGCTAGAGCTTAGGGCTTTACTATCCCTTATTGATCGTTGCGTGGACGATCAATATATCCTTTGAGTGATAAAGTAATTTCAAGGGATTGGCAAGAACAATTAAAAGATTTTCTAGTCTGTTATATTGTAAAATAGGGATGTTTGGGGGGGTGGTAATCTGATGTTAGTAGGGGAATTTACTGGGGAAGAGGTTGGATGATAGTTTAAAACCGGTGCGGGGTGGAAGCTTTATTCAGCAGAGGAAAATTTGCTTTTTGAAGTCGAATTGTAGATCAGAGCTTATCTGGCGTGTTTGATGAAACACCATTCTTTGAAGTGTGGGATAGCCATATGAAATAATCAGCAGGGAAATCTGATAGACGAGAAATCAGCTTGTTGACAGACCCGTGTTTACAGAGGGGCGTGGGGATGGCGGTTTTTGAGTTTCATTTGGCTTTTTTCTGTAATGATGTAAAAGCGTAAAAATGTGAATCTGTAAAATGAAGCGGAGGATTTGGGCTTTATGTGGGCTCTTATCTTTTTGGGTGTGTCCCATTTTTTTAATTTTTGAATGCTTGTCAAATTTTGTTGCTGATTTTTATGTCATTTTTTGTGTTTGAGGTTTTGGTTTCTCTTTAGTTGGAAGGAACATGATGATGGTAGATGAACATTGTCTTCCCTTACGTCGAAGAGGGCGGAAAAAAGGGACTTTAAATAAAACAACAAAGCGATTTAATGAAGCTCTTTTGACAGCGGCGGAGCAGGCTGGATATCACTATGGTGAAGATGGGCTGGTGTCTTATCTTCAGTATCATGCTCTCAATAATCCCGTACCGTTTTTTTCGCTTCTTGCAAAAGTGTTGCCTCTTCAGGAGGCTGGAGAAGGGCAGGTTAAAACAGTTTCGCGTATCGAGATTGTACCAGTGAATGCAAAAAATAGCGGACCGGAGAAGCATAATACCTCGATAACTGAGGCTTGTGATATTGAAAAATGTTAGGCTTGGGTGGGTGATATCTTGGAAGGGGGCTGCTTTGGTGATTGCCTATCTTGAAGGGATTGAAGCGGAGGCTATCGTGCTTGTGGGCGCTCGTGATACTGGGAAGGGGCTTTGGTGAATGATGCTGTAAGGGACCGTGTGCTGGAGGGAATTTGGTGCAGGGTATTTGTGTGGTGGATATGGAACAGTGTTTTGATGGGTGGGGGGCATGAAACTTGAGAGAAGTGTTATGCTTGCGGGATGCATGTGTTTTGGTGGGGGTATCTTGGGGGATAAAGTGTGAGGATTGGTGATGCTTGAGAGGCATGATCTTGGAGGATGTTGGGCTTTGGATATGCCTGAGAGCCATGTGCTGAGGCTATGATTTGGTTGAGGGGATACCGTGCTTGTGGTTGGGGGATGACAGGCGCGGTGTTTGAGGGGGTGGGGCTTTTGTGCCTTGGGGGCTTGGGGCGCATAGGTGGGGTCAAGGGGATCTCATGCAAAAAAGTGAAATTTATTGAATATTAGGATGAAGAAAAGATAAAGCGCTGCTTTTGAGAAGGGCGTTTTTCGTTCAATTGCTCTTTTCGTTCAATTGCTCTGGGATCATTAAACTTGGGATAAGCAAAAGGGTGCAGCGCAATTATTGCTAAAGTATGAAAATTTATAATGACAACTGTTCAGAAAATTTCTCAAAAAATTGAGCAGAAAACGGCTCAAGTGGCTCTTATTCCAAAGCTTATTCCTGTCTTTACTGGAAATGCCGATGTGCGAGCCGCTTGGGGAGGACGCGGTTCTGGAAAAACACGTTCTTTTGCTTTGATGTCTGCTGTGGTGGGATATCGCCATGGAATGGCTGGAGAACGCGGGATTATTCTTTGTGCACGGCAATTTCAAAATTCTCTTAATGAAAGTTCTTTGGAGGAAATTAAACGCGCTATCGAGTCTTATCCTTTTTTACAAGACTATTATGAAATCGGCGATAAATATATTAAGTCAAAAGATGGACGGATCGTCTATGTGTTTGCTGGGCTTGATCGCAATATCGCAAGTATTAAATCAATGGGGCGCGTTTTCCTTTGTTGGGTCGATGAAGCCGAGCCCGTGACAGAAACTGCTTGGCAAACACTTATTCCAACTTTGCGCGAAGAAGGAAAAGATTGGAATGCAGAATTATGGGTGACATGGAACCCATGCCATGAAAATGCAGCCGTGGAAAAACGTTTCCGAAATGTCGATAATCCTCATATCAAAGGGGTGGAAATCAATTGGCGTGATAATCCGCAATTTCCTGAAAAACTCAATCGTGATCGAATGGACGATTTGCAGCAAAGACCAGAGCAGTATAACCATATTTGGGAAGGCGAATATCTCCAAGCTGTCCAAGGGGCTTATTATCAGAAATGTCTTCTCGAAGCCGAAATGGAAGGGCGGATTACAACTGTTCCACGTGATCCTTTGATGCAGGTGAGAATCTTTTGGGATATCGGGGGAACAGGAGCAAAGGCCGATGCTACCGCATTGTGGGTGGCGCAATTCGTTGGACGGGAAATCCGAGTGCTCGATTATTATGAAGCCCAAGGACAACCTCTCTCAGAGCATGTGGGCTGGGTCTTTCAAAGGGGATATGAAAAGGCTCTTATGGTCTTGCCTCATGATGGCGCAACAAAAGATCGTGTCTATAATGTGAGTTTTGAAAGTGCCCTTCAACAAGCCGGTTTTCAAACCAAAATAATTCCTAATCAAGGAACTGGCGCTGTGAAAATGCGTATCGAAGCCGTAAGGCGGTTGTTTCCTGCACTATGGTTTAATCGTGAAACAACATGTGCGGGCAGAAAAGCGCTTGCTTGGTATCATGAAAAGCGCGACGAACAGCGCAATATCGGACTAGGCGCTGAACATGATTGGGCAAGCCATGGGGCCGATGCCTTTGGACTGATGTGTGTGGCTTATGAACAGCCAAATGCTAAAGCGCGAAAAAAACCTTATCGCTCGTTTCACCATTCTCAAACTTCATGGATGGCTTTTTAATGAATATGTCTACAGATTCTTCTTTTAATCAAATCGAAACGCTTGAAAATCAAGCACTATTTAAAAAACTCGTGGGTTGGTATCAGGATGATATTGATCATGTCGAAAAATGGCGAAAAAATGCCCAGGAAGATTACGATTTTTATAATGGACGGCAATGGAATGAGCAAGACTTGGCTGTCTTAAACGAACAAAACAGACCGGTCATGACTTTTAACCGTATTGCACCTTTAATTAATGCCGTGATTGGGGCTGAGCGCAATAATAAAAGACAAGTTCAATTTATTCCACGACAAGAAGGAGCAGCTTTTGCGAACCAGATTCTGACAGGGGCGGCTGAGTGGTTTCGTGATGAAGCTGACGGGGAATACGAAGATTCCGATGCTTTTCAAGATGCAATTATTTGCGGAATGGGCTGGACAGATACACGCCTTGATTATGAACAAGATCCACAAGGAAAACCAATCATTGCACGCTTAGACCCGATGAAAATGGTGTGGGATGCAAGTGCTGTCAAGCCTAATCTTATTGATGCACAACGCTTATGGTATATTGATGAAAAACCCCTTGCTGTGGCGCAGGAAATGTTTCCCAATGTTCATTGGAGCGATCTTAATGCTGATTGGGTTAAACATCAGAGTTTTTTACATTCAACCAGCGATGGGATGACACAAAGTTATCAGTCCGAGAGGGGGTATCAAGGAGAAGAGGGGAGCGGCTATCAACGTCCTAAAATGGTGACATTGGTAGAATGTCGCTGGTTTGAACGCGAGGTGGTTTATAAAGTTCTCGAGCCTCTAAGTGGAAAGTTTGTCGATTATTCAGAGCAGGATTTCCAAAATTTAAGCAAAACCTTTCCTCATGTCCAGGCAACAAGGTTGAACAGAAAAATTGTCAAACGGGCATTTTTAGGTAGAAAGCTGCTTGAAGCGCCTGATAAGCCCTTGGTTCCACCCAATCAATTGGGATGGGAGTGTATTACCGGTACTTTTGATAAGTTAAGCCGGCAATTTTACGGAATTGTTAAGCCAACAAAAGATCCGCAACGGTGGGCAAACAAATATTTTAGTCAAGTGATGCATTTGCTCAATAGCCAATCAAAAGGCGGAATTATGGCAGAACGCGATGCTTTTGATGATGATCGACAAGCCCTCGAGAGTTGGGCTAGAGTCGATAGTATTACTTGGTTGAAAAGTGGGGCTGTGTCTGGGGGAAGAATCCAGCCTAAACCCGTGGCGCAATTTCCGCAAGGGTTTTTCCAATTGTTTAATGAAGCAAAGAGCGCTCTCGAACAGGTGACGGGGTTGTCTTCTGAATTTATTGGGACGCGAGCTGTCAATCAGCCTGGCATTCTTGAACAACAACGGCGACAATCGTCACTTAATCTTTTGGCTTCCTTTTTTGATGGGTTGCGTCGATATCGGCAACGACAGGGGAAAATTATTCTCTATCTTATTCAAAATTATCTGTCCGATGGGCGGTTGGTGCGTATTGCCGGTGATGAAAATGCCCAGTATGTGCCGCTGACACGCGAAATGGTGACAAGTTTGGAATATGATATTGTCGTGGATGATGCACCAACAAGTCTTAATGAAAAAGAGCGTACTTTTGCACTGATCATGCAATTGCTGCCTTTGATGCAAAATTTTGCAACGCCTGAGATTATGCTCGATCTCTTACGCTATTCGCCTTTACCGGCTTCACTTATTCATAAAATTGCGATAAAGGCGCAAAACTCTTTTCAAGAAGAGCAAAATGCCTCAGCGCAGATGGGGGATAATGTGGGGGCAGACCAGATAATGCAGATGTTGCAGACACTAAAGGCTCAATAATAGGACACTTTGTCATGCGTGACTTCTGATAAACGCCATATATCATAAATTGCTTATCGATTTTCGTAGTGCATGGGCTCCCTTTTCTCAAAAGAACTGTTTTGTAGGGCAGGACTGTTGGGAAAAGCAGGGTGGAGAAGGAGTTTTGCTGTCATGGTGGGGGAGCCATGGGGGAATGCTGGTGCTAAATGATGAGAGAGCATTGAGGGGTAAATGCTTATGGGCTGTTTTATCTGAAAAATTTGATTTTATTGTTAAAAAAAAGAGAAGGCTAATGTCATGGATCAAGAACACTTAACGCCGGCAGAACAAAACCAATTGAAACAAGATTTTCTGGTCTCAACACAAGAGGGAGAAGATGGTGAAATTGGAAGAGAAGAAAAAACTCTTGAAGATAATTTTCAAGGGCAAATGCATCAACAACAGGACTCTTCGCAAAAGGCTGGAAAAGAGGTTCAAGGGGGAGAAGATGCTCCACCAGATCCACAAAAAGACTTTATGGGCTATATGCAATGGTTGGGAAAAACACTCCAAAAACAAGGGCTTGTACATGAAAAACAACAGCCTTCTCTTGCTTTGGAAGCAGAACAGTTGCATGCGTTTTTTCAGCAGTCTGTTGCCAGTGTTAAACAAAAGCATGATGATTTTGATCAAGCAGCTGATTTTATTTATGAAACGCGGGCTAAACAATTGGCAGCTTGTGCTTCGCTCTATCCTGAGATGGCCGATCCCAAAAATATTGATGCGTTGATTGGTGATGAGTTGAAGCAGATCTTGCGCGATTGTGCGCAAAAAAATCAAAATCCGGCTGAAGTGATTTACTCTATTGCACAAAAAATTGGCTACACAAATGTTCCCAATAACATGGGTGAAAATTTACAGGAAAGACACAATTCTGCACGTACTCTTGCTGCTTATAACGGCTTGACGCCAAATGGGCCGATTTCTTTGGATATGCTTGATAAAATGTCAGAAGCAGAGTTTAGCGCTTGGGTTTCTGAACCTAAAAATAAAGCTGCTTTTAATCGTTTAATGGGTGGGAGAGAATTTTAAAAACAAGAATGTGGCAGGTGCTTTTTGCGGGAACGTGGAGCGGCTTTTGGCGCAGGAGAATGCGGGGGGATTTCTCAAACACGGATGTGGAGAGGAGAGCTCTTATAAGGGGGAGGCAGACGCTAACAGAAATTAGATAAAACTCACGAACAACATATTCACCATTTGAAATGAAATGTGGTGTTTTAACAACCGGCGCTTTGCCGGGTTTTTTATGTCAATAAAACTTTTAGAGGACAAAATGACTGTAACTTATATCGGACTTAATGACCCAATGGCAGTGCGCACATGGTCTAAATTACTAAACCAAGAAGTCTCAAAAGCACTTCCAATTGCACCGTTGATTGGAAATGATTCAAACAGTATCGTACAATTAAAAGATGAAACTACGAAAGCAAGTGGGGATGCTATTAGCTTTAATTTGCGTGTGCAGTTGCTAGGCGATGGGGTGAGCGAAGGGCAGACATTGGAAGGCAATGAAGAAGCTTTACAGTTTCTCAATGATCGCTTGGCAATTAATGAACTCGTTCATGCTGTGCGTGTCAAAAATGAGGGAACGATTGATCAACAACGAATTCTTCATGATTTGCGCACCGAGGCAAAAAATGGTTTGGTTGATTGGTATGCAGATCGTCTGAGTATGATGTTCTTCATTCAAGTTTGCGGGTATACCGCAAAAACAATTAACTTTGAGGGACGTACGATTACTCTTAAACCTGTCCATTATGGGTTTAATGCGCCAACGGCACCAACCAATAAACGCGTGGTACGTCCTAATGATAAAGCAAAAGATGAGGACTTAAAAGAAGACGATGTTTTTGATCTCAGCTTGATTGATAAAGCAGTTGAACGGGCTAAATTGGCAAATCCTAAAATTAGACCTGTGCGGCTCGATGGGGAAAATGTCTATGTGCTTTATCTCCATCCAACCCAAGTGACACAATTGCGAACCAATACAGATGCGGGGCAATGGCTCGACATTACCAAGGCAATCTATAGTGGAAGTCGTATCAAAAATCCGCTCTATGATGGATCGTTGGGCATGTATAATGGTGTGGTTTTGCGCGAAGCTGAACATATTACCGAAGGGGTTGAATCTGGGACGGCAAATAAAGCTGTGCCAAATGTGCGTCGTGCTGTTCTGCTTGGTGCGCAGAGTGCTGTGATTGCTTTTGGTAAAGATCGAGGAGCAACACGCTATAAATTGGTGGAAGAACTCTTCGACTATGAAAGAGAATTCGGGGTCGCGGCAAAAACCATTATTGGTATGAAAAAAACTTGCTTTACCTTGCCAGGAAGTACGCAAGGGGCTCAGGATTTTGGCACTATTGTCATCCCAACTTATGGAGCACCCGCTTAAAGCGAATTTTTGCTCTCTTCCCCCAACAAGAGGGATCTGTTGGGGGAAAAATTTAAAATGCTTCCAGAAACAAGGACAGGCTTATGACCACTTTATCCACTGATCCCCAAAATCTAAACCTTACACATTCAGATCATTCTAAAACTTTTGCTTATATGGTCGCGCTTATTCAAGATGAAATTGACGATACAACAGCGGAATATTCCCTGCAAATTCAAGATTCAATTTTTACGGCTTTGCGTTTGTGTGAACGCGAACCCTTTTTCTTTAATGAAAAAAGAGAAAGGACGTTTAAAACACAAAGTGGTAAAACATGGTATGGGCAAGAAGAGGGGGTTTTTATTGAATCAGAAAAGAGTTTGGAGGGCGTCTTTTTAGTAACAAAGGATGCAACACCAACAAAGTTGTTCTTTAAGCCCTTGGAAGTGTTGCATCAACAATATGGTATGCATCCTGCGCTAGGAACGCCATTCTTTTATACGTACCTTGATCAAAAAATAGGACTCTTTCCAACACCAGAACATGTGGAAACTGTACAGCTTTCTTATGCTCCTGTTCATTTTGCTGATGAACAGTTGAGAGAAGACGATAATCCTTGGTTGATTTATGCTTTTGATCTTATTAAAGCACGGGCAAAATATGAACTTTATAAAAATATTCTTAAAGATCCTGAATATGCCGCCGTTTCTTTCAGAGATTTTCAAGAACAGCTTCAAGCTTTGCGCATTGAAACATCGCGCCGAAAAGGTTTTTCAAAGATTCGCCCAATGCGTTTTTAAAAGACTTTTTTCCAAATCGTTTATGGCTGGCGTTGAAGGTTGGTTTGGCACTGGTGGCTGGTTTGTCGCTTATGGTTGGATGCGCGTTGGGTGTTGATGGTGAAGGGCTGGTGGATGGCGTTGGGGTGGCTATTATTGATGGTATCGTTTTTTCGATGAATTAAACAACTTGAGGTTGTTTGTTTTGTTGCATTTTATGCCTTTAGAGTTTTGTTCTAAGGGCTTTTGTGGTTTTTTTATCCATAAGCCTTGGTGTTTTGAATGGCACTGGGCTTTTCAAAGGTTTTATGGGGGGCTTAATGGCTTTTTCCCCCGTCATTGTGGGGTATGGGGATGTGATTGCGGGCAGTTGATTTTGGTTTGGCGCTGGTGGATGGCGCTGGGGTGGCCATTATTTATGGTATCGTTTTTTCGGTGTGTTAAACAACTTTAGGTTGTTTGTTTTGTTGAATTTTATGCCTTTAGAGTTTTAAGGGCTTTTGTGGTTTTTATTATCAATAAGCCTTGGTGTTTTGAATGGCACTGGGCTCTTCAAAGATTTTATGGGGGTCTTGATGGCTTTTTTCCCAATCGCTGATTATCGACCCGATGTGGCGGATATCAATGGAATTTTTACCGATGAACTTGTTAATGTGCTCCCGGCGGATGGCTCCTATATCCCTATGCCAAGTTTTGAACCTTTATCAGAGCCTTGTCCGGAGCCAATCTTAGGCACTCTTGCGGTTAAAACAAAAAATGGGGTTTCTATTATTGTCGGGACAAGAGATAAAATCTACTTACTTGATAATACAACAATGAACTGGAAAGATATTAGCCAAAAAGGAAAATCTTATCTGGCTAATGTTGATGCTCCGTGGTCTTTTGCTTTGTTTGGTGATTTTATCATTGCGGTGAATGCCAATGATAAACCACAAGTGATTGATATTAACCATGATAAAACATTTAGAAATTTAGGAGGAAATCCACCACAGGCAGGGATTGTTCGAATCTGGGGAGATTTCGTTTGTTTGATGAAATTAACCGAGCATCCAAGAAGGGTTCATTGGTCTGGATTAAATGATGCTGAATTTTGGACCGTGGGGAAAAAAAGTTGTGATTATCAAGATTTTCCTGATGGCGGATTCGTCCAAGGGGCAACGGAGACAACAAATCCAATTATCTTTATGCGTTCTGCAATCTATGCCGGTTCTTTTATCCCTGGCTCTAAGATTATTTTTAGTTTCCAAAAAATCCACGATAAACGAGGCGCAAAAAATGCTGAATCAATTGTTTGTAGAGGCGATTTAGCATTCTTTGCCGATGAGGGCGGGTTTTATCAAATAACAAATGAGGGACAGATTATACCCATTGGGTTCGAAAAAGTCGATCGAACGATGACCGCAAAATCAAGGAAGGATAATCTGTACACTCTATCTGCTGCTATCGATGGGGTGTATAATCGTGTTTATTGGATGGTTGATTCTGATGAGAATCTTCATAAACGTATCTTGCTCATTTATGATTGGGGGTTGCAAAAATGGACAAAAGCTCTCGTCGATATCAAAATGGTATTGCCTATTTTCTTAGCCGGAACAACCCTGGAAGGTCTTGATTTTGTGACTAAGAATATTGACGATTTATCCTTTTCTCTTGATAGTAAAGCTTGGAAAAATGAATCGCCTATTCTGGGGGCATTTGATCAACAGGGAAGACTGGGTTCGTTTTCTGGGTGTCCTATGGCTTGTGTTGTGACATCACAAGAAATGGGGCAGACAAATGGCATGATAACACGGGTGAAAAATATTATGCCTCAAGTCAATAGTGGAAAGTTTTATTTGTCTGTGGGAATGCGCTTTCGACAATCTCTTGAAGAGGAAACTGTTTGGTTACCAGAAAAACAGCCTTCTTATAATACTGGACAAATTCATTGTCGCGCAAGGGCACGGTTTTATCGCTTTAAATTGCGTATTCCTGAAGGGGTGAATTGGACTCATGTCACTGGATTTGATGTGGAATTGACGCAGGCCGGCATGCGATAGGCATGCCCTTTTGTAATACCATGCGATAGGCTCAAGCCTCTATTATTAAAGAACAAATGCCCCATAGGCTTCCCAAACCTTTATAAACAAAGGCACAAGGTGGTGCGTTATGTTTCATGCTTTTCTGCGATAAAGGAAAAATAGGCAGCACCATGGTTTATTTTTATAAAGAAGAAAGTTCCTCCTTTGTTGTGACAAAGGGATGATGGAGACTTTTTTCTTTTATTGTGCGGGGGGCATGGAATGCGTGAAATGCGTAGGGGGATGTTATTTGAGGGGAGATGAGTGACACAGCTAAAAGAGCTAAAATTATGATGCAAGAGAGTCAAGATTTATATTCTGCTCATCTGACAGAGCGGTGGCCATGGGAAAAAATAGCTCCCTATCAAGAGGCTCTCAATACTGCATTGAAAAAATATGTTCAGCGCTTTCCGGATGATGTTTGTCTGGAAAAAATTGCTGAAGAAATCGCTACAGGACAAGCACAATTGTGGCTTGTCTTAAAAAATAAAATCCAATTTAGTGCTTTTGCAATTACCAAAGTTGAAATAACCCATACGGGGAAAAAATGCGTCATTCTCTCTGATCTTGCTGGAGAGGGAGGGCTGAAATTGGTCAAGTTGATTGATGAAGTCGAAAAATGGGCGCGAACAATTAATGCTGAAGAAATGCACATGTTTGGAAGAACTGGATGGGCGAAAAAGCTCGCTCATCACGGATATTCTCGTAATCTTATTCAATATAGAAAGGTTCTGAACCCATGAGTAGAAAAACCACACCTCAAGTGCAGACAACAACACAAACAAATGCTCCACCTGCTTGGGCGGCTGATATTCTTAAACAAGCCAGTGCTGATGCACTTGGACTTTATAATAAGGGAATTGGCGGAAACGTTTATCAGGGAGACAGAGTCGCTGGTCTTAGCAATATGACAAAAAATGCGCTGACCGGTTTACAACAAGCAGCAGGGCTCTATAACAATCCAACGGTAACGCAATGGTTGAGTGCACCAACCAACAGCGCTACAAATCTTTCCGGTATGGCTAAGGGAAGCTGGATTGGAAGCAATAGTAAATTTAATACTGCATTGCAAAATGCTCTGAATAAAACGTCCGATGCAATTAATCAATCGATGTCGGGAGCAGGACGTTATGGCTCTGGGGCTCATACTGGTGTGCTGGCCGATGAGTTAGGCGCCTTGGCAACAAATGCTGCAGCACAGCAATATAATCAAGATATTAACAATATGATGAATGCAAACCAGATGATTGATCGCTCTCAGAATGATCAAGTTAATGCGGCAAATAGCTATTATCAAGGACAGAGTAACGTGCAAAGCAATGCTTTGAAAGGGGGTATGATTCAAGATATAAACCGCCAAAATGTCTTAGATGCTGAACGCCAAAAATGGTCAGAAAAAGATAATCAAGATTGGAACCGATTGCAAAGTTTGTTACAGGTAGGAACACAGGCTGCTGGAAATTACGGAACGACTTCAGGAAAATCCACGACAATGCCTTCTGTGACAAAAGATCCATTGCGTGATGCGCAGCAAGTACTTGGATTGGTCGGAGGAATTTTAGGGCTTTGTGATGTGAGAACAAAAGAAAATATTATCCCTGTGGGGCAGAAAAAGGGATATCCACTTTATACCTTTAATTATAAGGGAAATCCACAACGTTATCAGGGCGTTATGGCGCAAGATGTGTTGCGTGTGAACCCTGAAGCTGTTTATGTCAATGCGAAAACAAAGTTATTGCATGTTGATTATGACAAAATAGGACTGAAAATGGAAAAAATGAAAATGGAGAAAATATCGGCATCTAAAAATAAAATTGCGGCTTTCTTTTCTTCATTTTTTGCTCGCTTTCCCTTTTTGAAAAAAGAGTATCTTTTATGAGTTCGATTTATGATTGGTCAATTGTTGCATCAGAAAATGCTTATGTCGACGAGAATATAAACTGGGCAGAAGGGCAACCACCAAGCACAGTCAATGATAGTGCTCGCGCTATGATGCAACGCATCAAAGAATATTTGTTGGATAATGGAGGCGGGATTGAAACACAGTTTACTGTCGATGTGGAAAACGAGAGAACGTCACTTCGTTTGGCAACAAAGTCTTTTTTTGAGACTTATATGGATGGCATTGTTGTGCGCTTTAAAGCACAAGGCGTCAACAGAGGAATAACAAATATTTCTTTAAATCAATTGCTACCACGACCAACTTATATGGCAACGCCAGAGGGTATTATGCCTTTAAAGGGCGGAGAAATTCAAAAAGGGGGACTTTATGAAATTGTCTATACGCGTGATATTGCCGGAAAAAATGCTGATGGCTGGTTTTTAACCAATCCTACTATAAAACTTCCTGAAATTCCGCCCTTTCCTCCTTTGCCTGAAACTTTTTCTTCTGGATTTATCGGGACTTTTGCTACAGAAAAAATACCCTCTGGATGGTTACTGTGTGATGGTAAAGAATATTCGCGAAGGAACTATGCCAATCTCTTTGCTGTTCTGGGAGAAACATGGGGAAAAGGAAATGGGCAAACAACATTCAATGTTCCCGATTTGCGTGGAATGTTTTTACGGGGGCTCGATAGTGGAAAAGCAATTGATAAAGGACGTCGCTTGGGAAGTCGACAAGAAGAGTCTTTTAAATCTCATACCCATGAAGGAAAAACAGATTCGACAGGTAACCACCAGCATAGTTATCCAATGATTGAAAAGGTAGTTTGGGATATGAATCACGGTGAATATTATAGAAATCTGGCTCAAGTCTACAATAAAGATCGGTTAACGAAGGCTGCGGGAGAGCATGAACATAAGGTCTTGTTGCAAAAAACAGGGGGAGATGAAACACGCCCCGTCAATATGGCGGTGGTTTATGCTGTCAAAGCCTGAGAATGAAAGCTTTGAGAGAAAGATAAAAATACTTACAAAATATTTGTTATGAAAAAAAGTCTTATTGAATATAAAGTCTTATAGAATATATTGTGTAGAAAGTTTTGAGGCGCTTTAGAAAAAAACTCAACTCTCTTTATTTTTTTATTTTTTGTGCTGCCTTTGTTGGATGTCTAAAGGTAAGTTTGCCTATTGTTCGTTAGAGGATCAAGACAGTGATTATTGAAGGTAGGGGGAGAACAAAAACCCTTTCTTTATTCATAGAGTTTTTGCTGAGGAATAAAGACTTTATCCAAAATGCTTCTCTCTTGTGGTATCGTGATACATTATTAAAACGTTGGGTTTAAAGCGTTGGGTTTAAAGCGCTGCTGTGCGATGACAAAAAGCCCATGGGTAAAATTTATTCTATTATGTTATGCCGTCAAACACCGTCATAAAAACACTATTATTGAAGCTGGTGATATAAGGAAAATAAGACATACAATACTTGATCCATTTAAGTATTGAAGAGACATCTATTCAGTGGAGGGCTTGCTTGGTTAAGCCTTATGCAAGTGAATCATATAAGTGAGCAGCAGACGGAATCCCTTCAGAGTAGTTGGATTGTTTTATAAACCGATGTGGGGCTAAAATCTTTGTCTTTTGAGGTGGCGGGAAGAGGTCAACGGATATGTTTATTTAAAGCGAGAAAAGGCAAAATGGTACTCTCCCTCTTTTGGGTAGAGCGTGTATGCAAAAAGCGTTCTTTTTTTCAAAATGGGCGCTGGGTTTGCGAAGTCTTTTGGCGATGCGTTTAACACATGGTGAGTAATTGACTCTCTTAGATGCATTTTGTACTTGTCAGGAAACTTCTTGAAACAGAATGAGAGTGATACGAGAAAATCTGTAAGACAATAGTTTGTTCCGTTGTGTTGTAAAATACCATTGTTTGAGATGCGGTTAAAATTTTATGCATGGGGTGTTTTTCATCTGTACGTATTCCTAAAGCAGTGTTGTTTGTAGAGTAACTCTGGACAGGGGATGCATTCCAAGGTGCATTTGAAGGTAAGCCAAGTTAAATCTGTTAGATACGAAGCCAGATTGTTGACAGATTGTTGTTTATTGATTGGTATTATTTAAAGATCGGTGTGGTTTTGTCCTTTGGGGAAAGCTAACACAGCATGCAAGGTGGTCAAACATTTTTCTTTGGTTTCAGGTGATAAAGTCAACATTTTAGGTGGAAAACAGGGTATAATCTAAAAAAATGTCTTGTAAAAATTTTCGATGAGGAAATTTTTTCAAGAGGTTTTCTGAGAAATGCAAGAGCCGTACAACGGAAAAAGATATTCAAATGCTTAATACGCGTTTAGCTTATCAAAAAGGGGGATATAATGGCACTTTTTCCATTTTCTATTGCTGATATTGATGATCCTGAATGTATTCGTGTGGTTCTTTATGCTAGCGGAAGAATGGGACATGCTCCTTTGAATGCTCTGTTGAAGCAAACACGTCAAGATCTCCAATGTTTTGATAAAATACAGACTCAAAATATTCTCCAACTTACACAGCGTTTGGATATTTTAGAACAACAATTGAAAACGATTATCAGAGATCTTGAAGATGTGAAACACAAACAAGACGCTGAAGAAGCGGATAAAAGTAAAACGATGGGTGATTAACCATCTCGATTTGTGTCTCTATGGGATTTAGCTCCTTTAAAGCAGTGAGATAGATAGTTGTGAACAGGATAGTTATTTGCCTGTCCATAGAGCATTTATTTTTTTGATCAACCAAAAATGAAAAAGAGGTATTCTATAATGAAAAAATTGATTTTAATATTTTTAGCTTTGTGTCTTACTGGACCAGCTTCTGCACGTCCGTGGACTATTTCAGATGATTGTTCAGATATCGGTGGAACAATGGTTCGCTCACAAATCATCAATAATATTTCTGTAATTCCATATAAAAATTTGCAAGGGGTAAATATTCTCTCTGTTTTAGAAACGAGGCCTACAGAAGAGCCAGAAATGTCAAAAATTGTAGGAAGAACATTTCATATTCAAAGTCCTGAGATTGTTGAGCTGGCCTATAGAGCTTACAGTACATCGCAATTCGTTGATATTTGTTACAGAAGTAACTATTCAATCAATGTTATTCGAGGGCTGAGAGTGCGTGATAATTAAGCGTATTATCTGTATTCGTTGTGACTTAAATAGGCGATGCTTGGAAAATGGTCAATCTTCTACACTAAGGCTATTTTAACCCTAGCAGTTTTCTGATTTACAGTTTTTACTCAGAGTATAATCGTTCATGTTTTACAGAATTCATGAGTTATCGGTATTGAGGATCTATCTTAAGATATTCAACTACAGTTGATTCTATTTTAAACTGAGTGATTTTGTATCAATCGTCGTTTGAGCTTAGATGGCAATTTCATTCTAGCGTTTGGTGTTAGACAGATTTAAGCTTAGTGAGGCTGTAAATACGTGTCTTAATTGTCTTTGTTGACAGTATGCCGCTTGCGATAGGCAATAAATCATAGACACATTTTGAATCCGTAGAATGCACGTACATTAACAATGGCAGACATTGTCAGTGGTAGATATCGCCAATGGTAGAGCTTGTGCATGCGGTGTTTTGTTGTGTGCATGAGTCATCATTCACGCGGCATCAATAAGGGAAGGCTTTGCTGTAGAGCCTGTAAAATAAATCGTGCAACAGCGGGGATAGAGGTAAGAATAGACTGAGATGAGGCAGTCTTATCACGGGCTAAAGCTGGTTAAAATTCTCGTCTTTAAGGAGGCGAGGAGGTTAAAAATATCCATTAGATTGCATGGGGATGCATTTCATGTCCGTTGCAATAAATTTAAAAGAGGTAAATTATGAAAAGCTTTTTGAAAAAAATATCCATCGTTTCGGTGATAATAGCATTAACAACAGGTGTTTCTCATGCTGGAGTTTATGAACAAAACGGTTATCTTAATTCGGTTCAAGTCGTTAGCGCAGGAGCACAATGTCTCCTAGAGCTCAGATACGGTATCAGCCCTACTTCAGACATTCAAAAAGGTGTTTGGGGCTGTGATAACATTGTTGGAAAAAGTATTTTGGATTTGGCAAAAACCGCAGTCATTTTGAACAGAAAAGTAATGGTTATTTTTGAAGCGGGTAATGTGCCAGCAAAAAGGGTTTTAGCCATCACTTTAAAATAAGATCAATAGGGGTTTTTCTCCCTTTTTATATCTGTAACGCTTCAAGAGGTTACAGGTATAAAATATGGAGTGTATATCAAAGGTATAAAAATGTTTCAAAGAGCATTCTCAGTATTTTTAGTGACAGTTTTATTTTTTTTCTTTTCAGATGTAAATCTGTCATATGCTATTGATCCTCCCCATATGGTTTTCCGTATAGATGATCGCTCTCCATCTGTTATATTCTTTGGAGGAGGTTTTGCCCCTTGGGGGGATGATCAGGATATCATACATCATGTAACTGGGCACTCTCTTGCTCAACAGACTTCAGCATTTGTGTCTACAACTGCAAATATGGATGCAGTTTACAGAATGGCGCGGCAACAGATTGCTAATAATCCTGATGAAACGTACTGGCTATATGAAATTATTCCAGATATAAATTTTTATTATGTTCCTAACTCACTCTTTGATACAGCCATGTCTGCTGACAACGTTGTTCAACATGAACAAGTTATGGATCTTTATTATGCATATTTATGGCAGGATGAATGGGCTTCGCTGGGGGCAATCAATACAAATCATATATACTCTGCAAGAAGTATTATGCGGCAAGCGAATGGTGATATTGTCATTGGTCCTAGAACCTTTAATTCTCTTTTTGTTGCCGCTCCATCACAAGTAAATTCGGGGACACTTCCTTCACAAGATTACACTTTTTTATCAGCTTATTATTCTGATAGCGAGGATGCGTTATCTCCAATGTCACTGGCATTTCTTGTAGAATCCTGTAACAGCTCTTCATCCAGTGGTCATATGGAGCGTTCTGGGGATTCTTCCTGCAGCACATACAAACATTCTGTTGATGATATTATGTATAAAATGAATCTATGGTATGAAGCTCTTTAAAGAATTACAGCTATATCTTGCTATTTAATCAAAAACAAAAAAGTAGGAAGATAGTGCATTTCTGTTTTATTTGATTGGTTCTGATGCGTATAGTGCGTAGGGCAGAGAAAATTTTTCGGTATTATGAAGTGTGATAGGGGTGCTATAAAGCATAGGTGTGACATCATCAAAAATGGAAGCGTTGATTTAACAGTATTTGTTTACCTCGATTAGAAAATCCGTTTTTTTCTTTGTTTGGAGTTTTACATCAATAATTTCTTATCTTGTTGTCGTGCTGCTTTTTGAGAGTGCGGTGATAGAAGGCATGTAAGTTTTATATATTGAAGTGTTTGTGTGTGGTGAATATGGGGAGTGTTTTTTTCGTCATGTGATGAACTCTTCGGGCGGTGGGGATTTTGTCCATAAAGCGTCATAAAATATCGCTTTTTGTTCTATGGTGATAGAGATCCCATGAGGGGAAAAGACAAAGGGGAAAGTCAAGTGGATTTTGCGAGCCAATCATGTAAACTGGAACGAATTCCATGCGGATATAAATCAGGTTCTGTTTGTTGCATATAGCGCTATTTGTTGCATAACTTGTGATAGCCAATTCTCTAAATAAAGGGATTTGACCGGTAGCAGAAAAAAGGAATCATTACGAGACAGTAAGTGTGCTTGTTTCAGAATGTCTAATGCTTTTGCATGACAAAGGAACGCGAAACTCTGTCACGCCTTCCTTTCATATTTTCGAGTTCAGGGGTGTCCATATATTTTCTTCAACTTGATTTTTATGCATTGGACACAAGGGAATTGGATGCAAGGGAGTTGAAGGCTAGGGAGTTGAAGGCTAGGGAATTGGATGCAAGAGATTGAGATATAAGAGATTTGGATACAAGAGATTGGGATGAACATTTTTGGGATAAGCAAAGCTAATATGTTACACTCGTTGTTTTACAGCGCGTTTGATAAAAAGCTAGGACATCTTTCCAATCCATTATGTGTGTAACTTTAAGGCGTTGTTTTCTTAAGAGAGTGCAGAGCTTTTTTTGTTGCTTGTCAATCAACATCAAATTTCAAAGCTGTAGCATGTTTGAGAGAAAGAAGAATGATAGCCTTACGGATTCAGAAGGGCAAAACTCTCTGAGCGATTCCAGCTTTTGTAAGCTAGACTTTATATATGCCAGATGAGGGCTGTATTTGAGTGATTTCTGAAATAGGAAGACAACCTTATTGAGAAAAAATATAAAGGCATATCAATCACTCTTCGGACTATCATCTTTTTCCTTTATAATTTTCAAAACTATCTATAGCAATATTATTTAAATAATGAAGATAATGCCTTATGCTTTTATGTATCGTGTGTCTTCTTGGGATCATGCCTCTCACATAAAAACAGAATGCCTCAAATATTAAAATATTATTTGTCTCCGAATATACATTTATTGCATATTCATGGACTTGTTTTTAAAGAGATATCCCACTCCCAAGTCCCTTTTACAAGAACACTCGTCAATGGTATAGGGGTAAAGCCCCTATGAAATGTATAAAACTTATAAGGTATCTCCCTCATCTTTATGCTTCATAAAAGTGCAGGTTGGTACTCTCATATATTTTTCCAGTTTCCAATGTTACGAAAGCCTTGGTTCGTGAGACGATTCATAAGAGGCATATGCCTTTTTTGTACAGTTTTTAATCCACATGCCAGCTCCGCTTGTAACTTGCAAGCGACATGGTTTTGATCGTTTCAACAGAAAACAAATTTAGGATGAGAGAATCCTGTGGTATTCGGGTCTCTCATTCAATATGAAAAAACAATAAATACTCTTTATAAATCAATGTGATGTATCTTAAAGAAGACGAATTGTTTATAAAGCCGCATGGATGAAGAATCTTCGTCTTTAAAAGTGGTGAGAGAAAATCATCAGCCCTATTTTTTCATAAAGGGCATGAGAAAAGTGTTTCATAAGAATTATATACGATAAGAATTATACGGTAAAAAAGAGAGTCTTTTGACATAAGAGTCTTGATCGTTTGCGGCTATAACCTGTATTGTGTACACAGATACTTCTATCATTTTTTGCTGTAAAAGCTTCTCTTGGGATATTAAAGGGTACAATCTTTATGGAAAAAAGAATCCGAGCAAGACAAAAGGCTTATTTCAAAAGATTATATCGCAAGATTGCTTTTGTTTGCATAATACTTTTTTGTATAGTGTTTTTGTGTTTTGTTGTTGCAAAGGTGGTTAGTTATTTTTCTTCTCATAAAAAAGTAACACAACAAGCACCCGTTGAATTGGTTATTCCTGTTTTTGATCTACGCGTATATTGCAAGGAAATTGCTGCTTCCGTTATGCCCGATATGAAAAGAGAGGTTTATCAGCATTGTCTTAATTTGGAAAGTGAGGCCTATTTTGCTATTCGTGAAATGTGGGATAAGCTTTCTGATAGTGCTAAAAAACAATGTTTGACGAGGGTCCGTCCTGGGGATGGAAATTATTTTCTCTTACGAGACTGTTTTCTGAATGAAAGAGAAAATAAAACAGGCAAAAGGCGCAATTACTTTTAAGTTTTTATACGGAAAGTTAAAAGGATGCGAATTTTGATGAAAAGATAAAAACCCCTTAAATTACGATCTGCCTCGAGACCAATAGAAATTTTATTTATCTTGTTATATCGCACTTCTTATTTAAGGTGTGGCGACATAAGGTATGGATGGCCTCCTTGAAATGTTTAAGGGGGCGTGGTGGAGTTTCAGGAGGATTTGTTGCGCTTTTTTAAGGGAAATAACGAGTGTGGGAAATCCATTTCGTGATGGTTTTGGTGAATGGTATAATGGTAAAACCATCATGAAATGTATAAAATTTATAAAGCAAGTTCATCTTTATGGTTTAAACAAAGAATAAGCCGGTACTATCTCACACTTTGCTCGCTCCCAATGGTGCTCTCGACAACCCTTTAGCCTTAGAGACGGTTCATAAGAGGCACTTTTAGTCTTTTTTTTCGTTTTTACTCCACGCAGGTTTTCCCACATGTAACATGCAAGAAAAAGAGATTGATTCAACAGCAAACAGATTGAGGATGAAAAATCCTACGGTATTAATTTTCTTACTCAACACAAAAAATATGAATTATCATTACAAATCAATTTAGTGTATGAATTTTATAAGTATTTTCATTGTTGACAGACCAGTGTGATTTGAGAATCTTCCTTCTTTGAGGGTGTAAGTCAATAGACATGACAAAAATGAGTAAAAAACATTCCTTTTATAAACATTTACGGCTTCTTCATGCGTAAAGCGCTGTGCTGGGTTTAAAAATGTGCTTGTTTTATAATTCTAGTTTTCTTTATCAGAAAAGATAAGTAAGGAAATACGTTAGGCCATTCTTATTGATAGGCTTTGAGGAGGGTATTTTTTTGAGAAGAAGCTGATTTTTAAAAAAGTGTGACATATTGGTCGTTTTTTTCATAATTTGATATTTTTTTGTATTTAAATATTTTGTTTTTAAGCTCAATTTGTTATAAATAAAAACTGTGATTAACTTAAAAACTCTATGGGTTAAAATAAAAATTGATAGTATCATTGACTTGTTTGGGAAAGAAGATTGATCTCTTGGTGATTATAGGGCTTGAATAATACTTCGTGTTAATCTATCTATAAAAGTTAAGAGGTTTTGTGAGGCGATCGTGGATTATCGCTCGCAAGGGGTTGCTTTAGCGATGAAGAGAGGCTATATTTATAAAATAAAGAGGTTCGCGCAGTGACTCGTTGGGATGGAAGTGCTTGTGAGTTAAATGCACGAGGGGGTAGAGAATATCGGCGTTTTTAGGAGCGGTGGTTTTAGAGCAAAAAAGGAAGCTTCTACTATTCTCTGGCAGGAATTTTTTCTTTGTCAGGTGTGTTATATGTGTGTTTTCCTTTTTGTTTTCCACAAGATAATTATTTTTTTAGTGAAATATGGTTTATTTTAAAAAAAACACTTGGCATTTTACGTGAACATCATTAGGTTTCTGCTGTTTGACAGAGAAAAAGGGAATTTTTGATTTACGATTTCCCTGCTGTTTTGTGATTTTCAAGAAAATATATGCTTTTATCAATATCAGTAGGGTTCGTTTGAGTGAAATAAACGCGGATAGCTTGATAATCGTATGTTAAACATGATCAGCATTATCAAAAGATAATGTAATGAGGAAGCGTCAATTAAGACACACATAAGACAAACACTCCAAAAAGGGATAAAGATGAGGCCACAACAAAATAGACGGGTACGCGGTCGCAATAATAACAATAATGGTAATAACAATAATAATCGTCGCGGTCCTAATCCGTTGTCTCGCAATTATGAAAGTAGCGGTCCGGATGTTAAAATTCGCGGGAATGCTCAGCAAATTGCCGATAAATACATAAGCCTTGCGCGTGATGCACAAGGTGCAGGTGATCGTGTTATGTCGGAAAATTATTTACAACATGCCGAGCACTATTTGCGTATTATTTTAGCAGCAGCTGGGCAAATGTCTCAATCGGTTCGGCGTGATGAAAATCGTGGTGATGAAAACGAAAATCGTGATGAAAACAATGGGCAAGAATGCGGTGAAATAAATCTTGATGGTGAAAAAAAGGATGCTGTCGAGGGTGATACAGATGTATTACAAATGTCGTCGCAAAAAAATGGCAATGGCCAATATGATAAAGCGCAAAATGGGGATGCGCGTGAAAACGCTTTAGAGGCTCTATCGGATGAAAAAACAGATCAAGAGCACTGCCTCTCTGAGAAAAATGTTGAACCTGTCAAAAAAATACGTCGTTCTCCTCGTCGACGTACTGTACGGACTCAAGATGAATCATCTCTTGAGCTTTCACTTACAACAGCAGAAAACTCTAGCAATGGAGATGCATCAACAGCAACAAAAACAGCAACAAAAGAGGATTCTTCTTTGCCTGGATTAGGTGAGGGGATACAGAGAAAACCACGCCGTCGCCGAGTGGTCAATCTTGAGGCAGAGGAAAATGTTTAAACCTGAAGGGTGCTGTGTAAGCCCGCTTGTGTGGTGATGTTATTGGCATCATGATAATAAATTATAATATGCTCAAGAAGCTTCTTGCGCTTTCCTTGAGTTTTCATGGGGCTGTATCAGAAACTTAACGAAGGCTGTTGACAGAAAAGATTGCCTCTTTGCTGAGATTTAAGTAAGGGAATACAGAGAAAGATGCGTCGTCGCTCAAGTGGTCAATCTTGAAGTAGAGGAAAATGTTTAAACCTGAAGGGTGCTGTGTAAGCCCGCTTGTGTGGTGATGTTATTGGCATCATGATAGTAAATTGTAATATACTCAAGAAGCTTCTTGCACTTTCTTTAGATTTTCACGGGCTGTATTGAGACTTAACCAAAGGGTGTTGACAGAAAAGATTGCCTCTTTGCTGAGATTTAAGTAAGGGGATATAGAGAAAACCACATCCGTGTATTTTAAGAGGCAGTTCTTTTATGAAGAACGCAATGTCGTTGTTTTATTTAATTCACACTTATATTCAATGTATTCATGCCCATTTCGCGCTGGTGTTCATGAATTCTATCATGTGAAATCCATCGGTTATCTTTGCTTAATAAAAGATGTAAGCTGGGCGTTATTGCTTTAATTTTCAATGTTGCAACAGTTCTTCTTTTGATAGCGGATCATTCATAAGAGGTATTTTATTCATCTATTTCCTTGCTAGGATATGTGAGGAAATGATTTTGATGAGCTTCATCATAAATAGATTTGAGATGAGAGAATCTTACAGTATTTGAGATTCTCGTTTGACATGCAAAATAAATCATCACTATAAATTAATATGTTGAATTTTTACACTCAAGAAGAGGTATTTCTTGCACGTTTATTAGCTTTTCCCAAGTGATGTCAGTTTTCTTAAAAATGGGAATGCGTTGACAGAAAGGTTGCTTCTTTTCCAAGATTTAAGTGAGGGGATACAGTAAAAAACGCGCCGTCGCCCGTGTGGTGAATATTTAATGCTTATCACATTGATTTATAATAATAATTCATTGTTTTGAATGTTAGGTGAGAGCCCCTAAACCCCTAGAATTCTCTCATTTCCAAATTTGTTCCATGTTGAATCAACAAAAAACATTCGCCTGCACGTTGCAAGCGGGGGGAGAGCCCGTGTGGATAAATTTGTATAAGAAAGGAATAAAAATGGCTCTTATGAACTCTCTCTCTAGCGCCAAGGATTGTCAGCAACACCCACGCGCTGGCAAAGCGTGTGATAATGCCGGCTTGCAGAAAATGTTTAAACCTTCAAGGATGCTATGTCAGCGCTTATTGATGTTAGTTTGCTTAATGAGGCATTATCTTCGTTCTCTCTTTTGTTGTTTCAATAGAAAGAATGGAGACAAGTGCACCGGTGTGATAATTGTAAATCATAAATTTTGTTTGTCCATCAGGGGTTAAAACTTTCAGTACAATATTGTGTTCTGAGAGGCTTTGCGACAAAATCTGTGTTTTTTCCGGTAGAGAGAGCGTATGATGGATAACGTGTGGGTTTTTGCTGAGAGAGGAAGATAGCTCTGTTTGTTTTGGCGCTGATCCGGTTGTTATCACTTTATAAACAATTAAAAACAGTACGGTTAGAATAAGGAAAAGCGTTATTAAAACGGAAATAATCATTAAACCCATAAGTTTTTTTCTTACTCGTTCTACAGCAGGGTCTAAAGGGAGATCTTGAGGCAGAGAATTTTGCTCTGTGTGATGGTCTTTTGAAGGTTGCATTCGCTTATTATCCATCATGTCTTTCATTGATTATTTTTTTGAGATCTGATGGGTTTATGCTTTTAAAGTTTTTTGTGCAAGAGGTTTGTGGAAGAAGAATGCAAAAGAGGAAGCGATGTTGGTAAAATATCTTCTTTCTGGACTGTAGACAGCTTGTCCTTTACGTTTTGGCTTTTAAGCAGGAAATTTCCATGGTTTGTTACAGACCAGATCAAGTTTACTTCTTGTTGATGTAAATTGGGGTGTACGTTTATACATTGAGCAAAAATTTGTTGTCCATAAAGTGCAAACTTTTTTGTGGACGGGACCATGGACTGTTCACAAGCTTGAGCCGTGGGATAGATTTTAACCATTGTATTGTTCGAATAGCAACTATTAAAATCATCTGTACATGAAACTAATAAGAGGATAAAAACAAGGGGATTCATCAATTATTTTCCAAATGACAGGTTGACAGCGCGGACTCCAATTTGTCAGCTTAGGGGCTTCTTCACTATTAAACGGTTTTAGAGTTTTTTAGTTCCCCTTTGAGATGCTAGTTCCCCTTTGAGATGCTAGTTCCCCTTTGAGATGCTAGTTCCCCTTTGAGATGCTAGTTCCCCTTTGAGATGCT
>NZ_JBHIRE010000003.1:151125-159738 GCF_042196885.1 Bartonella sp. AA86SXKL
AGTTCCCCTTTGAGATGCGGGTTCCCCTTTGAGATGCGGGTTCCCCTTTGAGATGCTAGTTCCCCTTTGAGATTTTATTCTATAGTGAATTAATCAATGTCATTGGCTTGCACGTCATAAAAGGCTGTGTGTGGGCTTTATGTTGGTGAGTAATATTTGAAAAAAGACTGAAATGCCTCTTATGGAGGCTCTCAAAGGTCAATGGCTGTTGTAACATGAGAGACAAATAGTATGATGATGCTCAGCTACTACTTTTATGAAGTGAAAAGAGGTATGAAGGTAAAGAAGGATGTGGGGTAACAAGGGGCGGTTTTGATGGTTCACTTTACGGGGGCTATTATATCTTATTTACAGATACTGTTTTGAAATGAGCGTGGATACACTAGGAAATATTAAAAAGTGCGTGAATGGAGGGACACAAGTGTATTCTGTTTTAGGATGTCCTATTGTACCTGAAGAGGATATCTCCATTAAAGAATGCGATAAATAAAAGCATAAAATGTGTAATTTCATCAGTTAATTGTTGTTGTCGTGGATGCTTTAGTCCCGTAAAGCTGGAGAGTGATGATGGATGTTAGCTTTACTCCTTGAAATTTCATATTCTGCCAAAATAAAATTATATACGCATTGCAAAAATTACACAAAAGAGATGGGTAATAGGCTCGCTTTTATTTTGCATATAAAAGCTGAAACGGTTTGCTCTATATCGTTTTGGTTTCTGTTTTAAAATATGCCGGTTATATGAGGGATGGAAGTTGATTGAAAGCGGGAATGGATTTTATGTGGCCTTCAGTTCTCATCGTTAAGGTTTTGGGGAACTATTGGGGGACAATAGAGGTTGGTTTAAAGAGGTTGGAAAATATCTTTGTGCTTAATAAACAGATGAGACATTTTGCTAAAAAAGGGGAAACTTCTCTTGTTCATTGTTTAAAATGCTCTTTTAAGAAAAAATATCAAAATAAGTATCAGGAACAGAGAGGCAATAGACAATTCCTTCTTGTGTCAATTTGAGGGAAGCTGAACCATTCACGGAAATGGGAACGATTTTTTCGAGAACGGCACTACCAAAACAGGCTTTTTTATTGTTTGTGGGAGGGATGCCGGATTCAAAATTTTCATGCCAAGTGATGATAAGTTGTGTTTTGCCATTCAGTTTTGTTTTGATTTCACAGCGTACACAGATGCTCCCTTTTTCTTGGGAAAGAGCTCCAAAAGAAAGAGAATTGACAATCAGTTCATGAAAAGCCAAACCAATATGCAAAGCGGCATTGGGAAAAAGATAAGGATCTACGCCTTCAAGTGAAAAACGTTCTGTTTCTTTCATAAAATAGCCTAAAGCCTGCGTTTGGACCAATTCGCGAAATTGAGCACCACGCCAATCAGAATCAGTGATCAGATCTTGAGAATGAGAAAGAGAATGAAGACGACCTTGAAATTTGCGTAAGAAAACCTGAAGAGATTCAGTATAGCGGGCGGTTTGGCTGGCAATACTTTGAATGATCGCTAGAAGATTTTTAGAACGGTGACTGACCTCGCGAAGAAGGATTTTAAGCACTTGTTCACGGCGGCGTAAACCGGAAATATTAACACCGGTGGTGATAATCCCAATAATGTCTCCGTTATCATTACGATGGCAATCAATAGAAAATTTGTACCAAATCTCTTGTTTATTTGTATCTTCAAAACGTGCTTCAACAGTTTGCATTTTGCCACTGGCTAAAACTTGCAGTTTGATGGTTTCCATATTGTCTGCAAGGTCAAGCGAAAAAAAGTCGCTGTCACGACACCCAACCCGCCATTTATGGTGCAAATGGTGTGGCAAGTTTTCAGCCCATAAATAAACCAGATTTGTTGCCTGATAGAGAACACAAATATCAGCACCACGAATCGCTTGCATGAGCGCACTCATATGAGATCTATCCATGGGAGGCTTTGAAAGAGGCGTAACGATCATAATTTTAAGATGTTACTCTGTTCTAAGCCGCTTTAGAAGCATTCTCTTGAAAAAATAAAGCTTGGGAAATAAGTGCTTTCACCATATCAGGGTTAAAAGGTTTGGTCACTAAAAAAGTTGGTTCTGGACGCTCGCCGGTCAGTAGCCTTTCGGGAAAAGCCGTGATGAAAATCACCGGTATACGGTCATTTTTCAAAATCTCATTGACTGCGTCAATACCTGAACTGTTATCGGCTAATTGAATATCAGCCAAAATCAACCGTGGTTTTTTCTTATGATACATAATGACAGCTTCATCACGCGTGCGCGCTATTCCTACAACATGATGACCTAAGCTTTCTACCATTTGCTCAATATCAAGCGCAATAAGAGGTTCATCTTCAATAATCATTACTTCAGTGGCAATTTGTTGAGAAATATCAATGGATGCTTGGTTGAGCAGCTTACGGAATTCTTTCGTATCCAGATTCATGATTTCGCTAGCGTCTTGTTCATGAAATCCTTCAACGGCAATGAGCAAAAATGCTTGGCGTGCACGGGGCGTGAGATAGGATAATTTGGCACTGGTTTTTTGTTCAAGACCAAATTGGGGCAGGGGTTCAGGGATGTTTGGTGTGGTTTGGTCAAAAAGATGGCAAAAAAGCCAATAGGTACCAATTCGGTCAGTGGAGGCTTTGGGAAAAATGGAGATGTCGGCAATGAGTGCTTCCAACATCGCTGAAACATAAGCATCGCCAGAGGATTGGCTACCGGTGACAGAGCGGGCAAAACGCCGAAGATAGGGAAGATGCGGGGCAATGCGCGTTGATAATGACATAATTTATAACTCCTTTGACCTTTCAAGCATTTTGTTGGTTGAAATTCTCAACAGATAAAAAAGTTCCTTGATTTGTATGGAACTTTTTACCGACAGCTATATTTACAACCATAAGGCGAAAAATTCTTCGCGGTGCTATTAGTAATATATGGATTAGGGGGATGAAAAATGAACGACCGTGATGAAAAAAATCTCACCACACAATTTAGAGTTGGAGATGATCTTCTCGGGGTCAATAGCGAAATAGCACGGAAGTTACGTCAATTTTACATGGAAATTCAAGAAGAAGCACTGCCACGGTGTTTGCTTGAGCTTTTAGAGAAGTTGGAGCGCGCAGAGCAATTTGGCTTAAACAATGTGGAAAAGGTTTGAATCCTTTATGTCAAAGTGCGCGAAAAATTTTAAACAAGAACTCCTTTCTGTGTTGCCGGCTTTACGAGCTTTTGCTGTTTCTTTAAGTGGCAAGCACGATAAAGCCGAAGATTTGGTCCAAGATACTGTTATGAAGGCATGGGCTAAGCAAGATAGTTTTGAGATGGGAACCAATCTTAAAGCTTGGCTTTTTACCATTTTGCGCAATGAATTTTACAGTCAAATGCGTAAAAAGGGAAGAGAAGTTCAAGATACCGATGGCGTGTTTACTCAAAATGTCGCTGTTCATCCTGCTCAATATGGATCACTTGATTTGCAAGATTTCAAAAAAGCCTTAAATTTGCTTTCTGCCGATCAAAGAGAAGCCATTATTCTCATTGGCGCATCGGGATTTTCTTATGAAGATGCTGCGGCTATTTGTGGTTGTGCTGTTGGAACCATTAAAAGCCGTGTGAGCAGGGCGCGTAATCGATTACAAGAACTTCTTAAAGTAGATGGTGAGTCTGATTATGGTCCTGATTCTTATTCAGCTGGAAGTACATTGTGTTCATTTAACGGCTAAAAAAGCATAATAATTATGATCGATAGCCTTGTTTTTTTTATTCCCGTTATAGCTATTACAGTAAAGTCAGTATCTGAGGAAATTCAGAGTGTTTGGCGTGTATCCTTAGGAACACAAGAAAAGCCTGTATAAACTTTCCCACGGGCTTTAGGTTTTATGTTCCATAAGGTTGCCTTCCTTTGTGCTGAAAAATGACGACTTTCAAGTTCGCCAATGGACATTCTATGACAACAAAAACAAATTTGATGCCTCAAATGCCTTCTTCTGATGCAACGATATCACGCTGGCGGTGGGGTGCGATTGTTGTTTCTCTTGTTATGGCTCTTTTGGCATCGGTTTTTATTATGTTGCTTTCAAATGCTGTTGATCGAGAAGTTGCACAGTTGAATACAAGTTCAGAATTGCGTGAACAGGCTGATTTGGTCCTTATTAGCTTGATTGATATGGCTGTTGCTGATCGCAGCTATGCAAAAACGCGCAAGGCGGAAGATAAAATACGTTTTGAAAATGCAGAGCGGGAGTTAGGGGATATTCTCGATTATATCGCACTTATTGTTTATGCGCATCCACAATGGGATGAATGGTTTACGGCTTTTAAAAAAGAGGTTGAAGCACGAAAAGCCTTTATGAATGCCCATATGCATGCTCTTGATGCGATTCCTGAACAACCCTCTCAACCTTCTCATGCTGCCTCTTTTGAAGTATCAAAGATTCCTGTGGCACGTTTAGCTCAATTGATGACAAGCTTTATTAATGGGGATGATGTGGTGCGACAAAAACAGCGTGAGGGTATCGCATTAATGCGGGCTGCTTTGACATTGGCGGCTATTGTTTCCGTTGTGAGTACTTTTATTTCTGCCTATTTTGTTATTAATCGTTTTCATCGTGATATGCGCTCTTTAAAATTGTATCAATTGCTGCTTCATAGTGAAAATATCGCTCTGGAAGCCCGCGTGAAAGAACGAACACAAGAATTAGAAAGAGCACGTAATCACGCTGAAAAAGAACGCCAACGGGTTGAAATATTGTTGCAGGATGCAAGCCATCGCATTGGCAATTCTCTTGGGACGGTGTCTTCTTTGTTGGGGCTCCAGTTAAATCGGAGCAAAAATGAAGAGGTCCGTGCTGTTCTAGGAGCTGCACGTGATCGTATTCAGACAATTTCTACAGCACATCGTCGTTTGCGCTTAAGTGATGATATGGAAACGACTTTTTTGGCAGAGTTTCTCAGTTCTGTTGTGCATGATGTCGAATTGGCAGTCCCTTTTGAATTGCGTGAAAACATCGCCATTCACACAAACTTTAAAGATTGTCGCCTGTCTTCAAGAGATGCGACAACACTTGGAATTATCCTTGGTGAACTGCTGACAAATTCCTTAAAACATGCCTTTCCTAATCAACGGTCGGGTCATATTTATATTTCTTTTGGTCCCCAGAAAGATGGACAATTGATGCTCATTGTAGAAGATGATGGCGTGGGAATGAAAAGCCAAACTTTAAAACAAAAAACAGGACTTGGTCGTGTGGTCGTGGAACAGCTCTGTATGCAATTTGGTGAAAAACCTCTGTTTGAAACTTCTGCTTTAGGAGGTACAAAGATTGTCATTCCTTTGCCAAAACTTAGCATGAATAGTTCAAAAAAAAGCTCTGACTGATTTTTTTAAGAGATAAATTCTTTACTCTCTGCTTGTTCGTTTTAATAAAAATGAGAAAAAATATAACTTAGATGACGCGAACACAGCACCATTCATATCAGATTGTCAATTGTCTTCAAGAGAAGCAACATTGCTTCTTTATCTTTTGGTCTCTTTGTTTTTTGCTTTGCTGACTCCGATTATCGGCTTTCAAAATTCTCCTGTTGTTGTATGCTTTATAGCTTTGAAGTACTTGAGTTAAAATTTAAATTTATTTTGAATAAAAGCTCCTTTAAACCGATAATACTTATATTAGTAAGCTCTATTTCTTTGTGAAGAGATTGTTTTTTCAAATTTTGTTATTTTTTGTAAGGCATGTAAAACTTTAAATATGTGGTGTTTTTGTAAAAGTGTGTAACGAATATTCTTAAGGATAACTTGCTCATAAAGTTTATGAAACACTGTCCTTTAGGGCTATGAACAGCATAAGCATTCAACAGGTGAAATCTCTTCAACAAAAAGTCGGGTTGTTTATAGAATGATCGGGTTGTTTATAGAATGATATGGATTTTAGAATCTTCGTTCTTTAGAAAAACTCACCTTTGATTTGAGATTTTATTGCATGGCAAATAAGGACGGGCTATCGTTTTGATAAAATAAACAATAAAGAGTTAGCCTTTTTTGGTTTCATATTTTACACTTTTCTATTGTGCGTAAACCTGAAAAGGGGAGGGCGTTTTATTTTTAATCATTGTTATGCGACCTTGGGTGGTGGCATATTTCGGCAAATTCTTTATAGATATTTAAAGTGCGGAAATCTCTTTAAGAAAAATAAGCGCTAAAGCATATTTTTAGATGTTTTGAGTCGTAAAAATGCAGATGCTTTTATGCTTTAAGTTTCTTCGGAGGGTGTTATCGGGCTGTTGATCAAGGCATCAATATTGTTTTTTTCTTGTAGGAATGTTTGTAGGTCTTGATTGGTTAAGGCTTTGCTATCCGGTATACGAATGCGCATGGGATCAACTTTGACGCCATTGACAATGATTTCAAAATGACAATGGGGACCGGTTGCCATTCCTGTTGTTCCAACATACCCAATGATTTGTCCTTGTCGTACTTTCACGCCTGGTTTGATGTCTGGTGCATAACGGCTTTGGTGTGAATAACTGCTGACATATCCATTGGCATGTTGAATTTCTGTGTGATTTCCATAGCCACCTGTTACACCTACTCTTGTGACAATACCATCTCCTACAGCAATAATGGGTGATCCTTTAGGAGCAACCCAATCAACTCCCGTATGCATGCGAACATAGCCTAAAATAGGATGTTTGCGTGGACCAAAGGGGGAGCCAAAAATCCCATTTGGTGTGGGTTTGCGCAGCAAGAAAGGCTTTGAACTCCTCCCTTCAGAATCATAATAATCAACGCTTCCATCTTTTAATTGATAACGGTAATATTTATAAGTTGTATTTCCAAAAGTTGCGCTAATATAACGAATTTCTGGATCAGTGTTTTGGGATGCTTCCTTTGCTTTCAAGTTCTTTTTGCCATTTTGGTTTTCTTTATCGCTTTGTGGTACAGCATAAAATATTTCGATCTGATCATTGGGTGTTATCAGACTTTTCATGTCAATATTGGTGGCTAGCAGACGAATAAGACGATGAGAGAGAGATTGTGATATATTATGGCTTAGCAAAGCACTATAGAGTGCATCATAAGCCGTTGGTAATTGCGCACTATTGATATAAGAATGCGGAATACCATTTTGAAAAGCCGTTTTAAGTGCTTTAGACATTTTAGGCTCTGTGCTTTCAATGAATTGGCCTTTATCATTCAGGGCAATGGTGAGAATATGATGCATCCCTTGATAGATACTTGCGCGTACGAGATGATCTTCTTCACCAGCTTGTGTCACGATACCAATGCGTAAAAGGCTTCCCTCTTTAAGGGAATCGGAAAGGCTTATTTTTTCTAGCGTTTTTACAACCTGGTCAATTTGCTTTTTTGTATAACTGGTTTTTTTGAAAGCATCGGCTATCGTTTGTTTTTTACGAATAGGAATAATATCTTCAACATAGTTTTTCGTCAGATCGATACGGTGACTTTGAGGAGAAACGGTTACATTTTCTTGAACGATTCGAACTTCAGGGGATTCTGTGCCTTGGGAAGGGGAGGATACATCTTCTAATTTTAAAGGATCAATCAATGTGAGAACTGAAAGAAGTTCGGAGCTCTTTTCTAAAGTAAATCCAGCTTTTTGCACTTCTTGTTGTGCCTCTTCATCTGTCAATGTGTCGCTGTCATCAAAATCGAATTGATTTACCTTAAAATCATAGCTGCGTAAGGTGAGTTTTGTTTCAACCTTTGCACCGTAAATCTGCCCAGAATCTTCTTGTGGTGCGATATTTTGATTTTTAGAATCACTGGCAAGAATGCTTAAAGAATCAAATTTTGGATAACTATATTTCTGGGGGCGATTTTCGGCTAAAGCCATACGAATCCATTCAAAATGTTGTGTTTGAATGACTTTTTCATCGCCTTTTTTTTGTAGAATCGATAGTTCAAATTGACGTTTTCTGTCAAAGCTTTGCCGTGCATGGGTGGGAGAAATACGATCACCTTTATAGCCATTGGCCTCAGGGTCTTGTGATTCTGATAGGTTTTCTTGCGTAAACCATTGTGGCGGTGTTACCAATCGCTGTTGTTCATCAAGAGCCGTAAAAAGTGCAATCCCCATAAGAATGCAGGAAGTGATTCCTGTCAGAATGGTTCCCGTAAGCCAACGAGCAGAAACCTGTCGGCGCGCAGGCCGCAAGCGCTTGACGACAAGAGCAGGGTCTTGTCCAGGATCGTTTTTTTGTTGTTCGTTATCCCACATAGATTTATAAGAGTACTTTTCAATATTAAATAAAGAAAGCTAGATAGATAGCTTAGCATGCTTCTACAGGAATTTGATTCTTTTTACAAATTACAGATCATGCGATTCTCTTTATACAGCAATGTCTTTATAAATCGTATCTGCGCAGAAAATTTTCTCTATTAAAGTAGCATAAAACAAGCGTTATTGTGATTAACTCATTCCTAGGCAACTTCCTATTTTTATGCATTGCAATGGGGTGCTATATTTTACTTTAAAGGCGCCATGCTCTCTTTGAACTCCTTGCTGTTTTCATGTTTTATTTTTATGAAGGCAGATTTTTCCTATAATTGCTTGTTGCCAATAATGTCTTGAAATAGGATTTTTTGTTCAATATTTTATTGGTATTGTTTT